>CAZXUP010000021.1:3456-4773 GCA_964643815.1 uncultured Vampirovibrionales bacterium | reverse complement strand
TTTCAGAATCGGGGCGGGCAGCGCTATTGAGCAGGTGGTTCATCACTTCCAGCGATTGCCGCAACTGCTGCGCTCGCGCTGTCTCCATTGCCAGCGCCGGTTGAGATTGGGGATTGTTCTTAAGCCAAGCTGATAGGGGATTAAAACCGTTCATACAAATCCACGCCTCGTCTTGCGGTTCTGTCTGCATGATGCCATTGCTTTTGCCTCGATACATCGGAGTGTAGACGTAGACCATCGGATACTGTCATTCCCACATCTTGTGTCATTCCCGCGCAGGCGGGAATCCAGGAAAAGTTATCAAAAAATCCGACAAATCAAAACGCATTATGAATTAGCCCTAACGAACGCCAACTTGCTGGTCTGGATTCCCGCCTGCGCGGGAATAACAACTTACCGAACCACCAAAATACCGGATTTCGGCAGCAGGGCCAGATGGCTAGACTGGATGCGTTCGCCCGGAAACAGCACCGGAATACCCGGAGGACAATGAACGATGGTTTCTTTCGCGATGCGGCCAACAGTAGCTTCCACGCCAATGCGCTCTCCGGGAGCGAAGAAGGCTTCGCGTGGGGTTAAAATCATTTCTGGGAGTTGTAAACTTTGGATCTCTCCTTCAGCTTGTATCTGGGGGCGTTCCCCCCCCAGTCCCCCCCCTATATCTTCGTTTAAGATGGTTGTTTCCAACGCTTGGAAGTCGTCGGGTTGGAGGCCCAGGTTAGCAAGGTACAACACGCCATCCGGGGAGGCGGATTCATACGCGATTTTAGCTTCCTGCTCCAGCCAGGCAGCCCAGTCTTCACCGCTTTCGCTCGGGTTCACGAAGTATAGCTTGCAGGGATCCCAAAAGGCTGTGTCTTCGGGCTGAAAAAGTTGGATATGTTTCAAATCGCTTTGCAGACGCTCCCGTAACGTTTGAACCTGCTGAAGCAAGCGGGCGATATGCGCTTGTCCGGCATCGGAAGCCAGATAATGAATAGAAGCATCCAGGCTGGCCATGAGTAGATACGAAGGGCTGGTGGTTTGCAGTGTGTTCAACGCCTGCTGAAACACCGCCGGATCAATCCGAGACCCATACGGCAGATGCCCCAAAGCGCTTTGTGTCAGGCTGCCGCCGCTTTTATGCGTCGAGTGAATGACCGCATCGCAGGCAAACCGGCAAGCCGAGGCCGGGAATGCACTCGAAAACGGCCAGAGACCACCATGCGCTTCATCTACAACCAGCAAAACGCCACGCTCTCGGCAAAGTTGGGCAATCGCCTCCACATCACTGCCAATGCCCTCGTAGGTGGGTGAGGTCATCAGCAAGACCTTGAT
>CAZXUP010000021.1:1181-3446 GCA_964643815.1 uncultured Vampirovibrionales bacterium | reverse complement strand
CCCCAGTCGGCAAGGCGTTCCGGTAGAAACCAGACGGGCTTCGCACCGGTCAAAATCAAGCCACTGAGAGCGGAGCGATGGACGTTGCGGGGCAACAGCACTTCATCACCCGGCTGAACCGCAGCCAGCAGCGCAGCAATCAAGCCGACACTGGCGCCATTCACCAGAAAATAACTGTGGGCAACACCAACATGCTCTGCCACACGCGCCTGCGCTTCGGCAATGCAGCCAGACGGCTCCGACAGGACATCCAAACCATCCAGCTCGGTCAGGTCGTACCGCAGCGGATCGGTTAAGAGATCCATTGCAGGCAAGAAGGCGTTTCCGGCATGGGCAGGCATATGGAAACGCCTGCGTCCAAGCTGGTCATAAGCCTGAAGCGCCCGAATGAGCGGCGGTTGGTCGTTATTATTGGGCAACCGGTGCGGCGAGAGGCTCGAGTCCGTGCTGGGCACGTTCTTCATTGCTGACCCCTTTGATGGTCAGGTTGATGCGGCCACGCTCGTCGATATCGACGACCTTCACCAGCACTTCATCGCCGACCTTGACGACATCTTCAACCGTTTGTACCCGTTGCGGGGCCAGTTGCGAGATGTGGACCATGCCGTCCTTGCCGGGGAAGAGTTCGACAAAAGCGCCAATGGGGATGACCCGAACGACTTTGCCCAGAACCACCATACCGCGTTCAATCTTGCGGGTCAGGCGCTCGATGATTTCTTTCGCGCGGGCAGCGCCTTCGCCATCCGTGGAGGTGATGGTGACCAGACCGCTGTCTTCGATATCAATGGTTGCGCCGGTTTCCTCAATGATGGAGCGGATCATCTTGCCGCCCGGACCAATGACGGTACCGATCTGATCTTTGTCGATAAAGAACGTAACGATGCGCGGCGCCCAGGGCGACAGCTCGGTACGCGGCTCGGCAATGGCTTTGGCCATTTGTTCGAGGATGAACAGGCGGCCTTGGCGCGCTTGCTCCAGCGCCACTTTCATAATTTCAATCGAGATGCCCTTGATTTTGATGTCCATTTGCAGGGCGGTGATACCGGTTTTGGTGCCGACCACTTTAAAGTCCATATCACCCAGGAAGTCTTCGACGCCCTGAATATCGGACAACACCACGTATTTGGAGCTTTCTTTAATCAAACCCATCGCGATGCCGCCAACCGGGGCCTTGATGGGAACCCCAGCGTCCATCAGCGCCAAGGTGGAGCCACAGGTGGACGCCATGCTGGTGGAGCCGTTGGATTCGAGAATGTCCGAGTTGACGCGCAGTGTGTAACCAAATTCTTCTTTGGAAGGCAGAACCGGTGCAATGCCGCGCTCTACCAGAGCGCCGTGACCGATTTCACGACGGCCCGCGCCACGCATCGGACGGACTTCGCCGACCGAGTAGGCCGGGAAGGAATAGTGGTGCAACCAGCGTTTTTCAGTCGCCGGGTCCACGCCGTCCAGTCGTTGTGCTTCGCCCGGTCCGCCCAATGTGGCGACCGAAAGGGCCTGCGTGTTGCCGCGGGTAAACAATCCGCTGCCGTGGGTACGGGGCAGAATGCCCGCCTGGCAGTTAATCGGACGGATATCCGCCGCTTGTCTGCCATCAGCGCGAACGCCTTCTTCCGTCACCATCGTGCGCATAATGCGCTTTTCAGTCTTTTTGAAGCTTTCGCCCAGATAGTTGAGCGGCTGCTCGGCCAGAAACGTTTTGATGGCGTCGCCTTCAGGCTTGGCTTCCAACGCGGCTTTCAGCTTTTCTTTGGCGGCTTCCAGCAGTTCTTTGCGACGATCGCGATCAAACTCGTGATAGGCCTGGAATACGTCTTTTTCGACGGTTTCCGATACGAATTTCTCAACCGCTTTGATCTGGGTTTCCAGATCGAAGACAAAGGGCTTTTTCACGATGCCGCACTGGGCTGCAAATTCCTTCTGGAACTTGACCTGCTCGCGAATGTTGTCATGCGCAACCGCCAGGGCTTTCAACAGGTCCTCTTCGGACACAAAATCAGCGCCCGCTTCCACCATCATGATGGAATCTTCGGTACCGGCCACCACCAGGTCCAGGTCGCTTTCTTCGGTTTGCTGGAAGGTGGGGTTGACGACAAATTGGCCATTGAGGCGCGCAATACGAACACCGCCAATGGGGCCATCAAACGGCAGCCCGGAGAGTTCCAAGGCAAGCGACGCACCAAAAATAGCCAGCACATCCGGTTGGTTGTTGCCGTCCATACTCAACGTGGTCGCCACGATCTGGACATCGTTACGGTAACCGTC
>CAZXUP010000021.1:0-1171 GCA_964643815.1 uncultured Vampirovibrionales bacterium | reverse complement strand
GTCCGGCCACAACGGGCGAACAGGGCGGTCAATCAGGCGGGAAGTCAGGGTTGCCTTGTCGGAAGGCTTGCCTTCGCGCTTGAGGTAACCGCCGGGCAAACGACCGACAGAGTACATTTTCTCTTCAAAATCGACCAGCAACGGGAAGAAATCGATGCCCGGACGCGGCTTGTCGCTGCCGGTTGCCGCCACCAAAAGCATCGTGTCTTCACAACGAACAGTCACCGCGCCACTGGCAGCTTTAGCCAGCTTTCCGGTTTCGACATGAACCTCTTTATTGCCGATTTTCAGCGTTTTGCTTTGGACATTGGGAAAAAGGATCTGTTCGTTCATTGCTTCTGTTCTTCTTTCTTTTCTACTTCTTCTATTCTTCTTTGATTTAGTTCGATATCTTCAAAAGCCGTCCCAGCCTGCGCAATCGCGTAACGGCAACCGGGAAACGCCAAAAAGCGAAAAACGGGCTGCAAGGCCCGTTCTCGTGGCTTTCTATTTGCGGATGCCGAGCTTGGTAATCAGCTCTTTGTAGGCTTCCGGCGTATTGGTGTTTTTGAAATAGTTCAGCAGCCTGCGGCGTTTGCCGACCAGGACAATCAAGCCCCGTTGGCAGGCGAAATCTTTTTTGTTTGCTTTCAGGTGTTCGGTCAGGTCGTTAATCCGCTTGGTCAGCAAAGCTACCTGAACTGGGGAGCTACCGGTATCGTTGGCACTTTTCGCGTGCTTTCCGATAACTTCTTTGGTTTGTTCTTTAGTCAGAGCCATCTTTTACTTCATCGCCTTCCGATTTTTTTTACGTGCATCTTTTACTTATTGGCAGATGCATTCTATTATGTACAGTGATAGGGAAATTACAATAGCACGCTTATGATGCCAATACAATTCAACTTCACAAGACGATTCGCCTTCTTGCCTATGGCTTGCCTGCTGATGGTACTGCTTTTTGCCGCCGGTTGCAAGGGAAACCAGGCAGAGAACCCTCAACTGGAGAAAGCCAAACGCCTGATTGAAGGCGGCAACTACGAAGCGGCCTTCCTGGAACTGAACCAGGCCCTGATGGCGGCGCCCACCGATCCGCAGGTTCATCTCAACCTGGGCTGGCTGTATTTATATACGGATGACGTCCCACATGCCCAGCAAGAGCTGAAAGAGCTGGAGGAACTGGCGCCTGATCTCG
>CAZXUP010000020.1:0-18267 GCA_964643815.1 uncultured Vampirovibrionales bacterium | reverse complement strand
GCTCCGAGAAAAAGGGTCTGCCGACCAACACGTACCTCACCACCACTAAAGTAGGTCGTATCGGTACGCACAGCGAGCTGATTCAGGTTGAATTCGTGCCGCTGATGGACCCCAACACCTGGAACATGGGCAATCCGCTGGTTGGTTTGCAACCCGGTTGCACGCTGTTTCAGCACACGCCCAACGAGAACCCGCAGGGCCTGTGGGATTCCATTCCTGTGTGGGCCAAGCACTACATCAAGGAAAACAACATCCGCTTCTATGGGGTGGATACGATCCGCATCGCGCAGGAAAGCTGCAAGTCGGATGAGTCGCTGGTGCAGCGCTTCCAGGGGATTGTGCTGCTGGGCGTGTTCCTGCGCCTCACGCCATTCCAGAAAGATGCGGGCTTGAGCGAAGACGCCTTGTTTGAGCGGGTGCGCAAGCCCATCGAAAAATACTTTGGCCGCCGTGGCGAGTCGGTTGTGCAAGACAACCTGGAAGCGGCGCGCAAAGGCTACGCGCAGGTGTTTGAAGTCCCGCGTGAAGTGATCGATGCAACCCCGGCCGATGTACTGGCGCGTGGCCGCGCTGAATGGGAAGCGAAAGGTAAAGATACGAACGCGTTCTTTATCTAGTTCGTCCCGTTTCCTGCAAAGAGAAGATTTTAAAAAGGAGTCTCTAATCAATGAGCGCACAAAAAGATCAACACTGGTATGACTACAAACGGGCCGAGGAAGTGCTGGACGCCTACAACAAGGGTGGCGGCTCCTCGCTTCCGGCCGATGAATTTGTCGCGCAAAGCGTGTTGCCTGCGGGCACCGGCGGCGAGCGCGATTTCAGCTATATTGCGCCCGAGCTGCCCGAGTTCAATTCTGAGAATTGCGTGGGCTGCATGGACTGCGTCAACAACTGTCCCGACACGGCCATTCTCGGCAAGATCGTCAAACCGGAAGATCTCGAAAAAGAACTGGCCAACGTCACGGATGAATCGCATAAAGAATACCTGCGCAAGCAGTTTGCCACCACTGTGAAGTATCACGGCCAGTTTGAGAAAAAGCGCGAGAAAGATCCGGAAAACAAGGATCTGCAACCGGGTGCGCTGTTCGGTATCTTTATCGACCCGACCAAGTGCAAGGGTTGCGGCGAATGCGTGGAAGTCTGCGGCAGCCACGAAGCGCTGGAGATGATCAAGAAAACGCCGGAAAACCTGCCGACTTATCTCGAAACCTTCGGCTTCTACAAGTCGTTGCCCGCCTCTCCCGAAACGCACATCAACAAGGTCGATATGCGCGATCTGATGCTGAAGCTGGGCAACCTGAACATGTACAAAGGTGGCGCCGGATCGTGCATGGGCTGCGGCGAAGCGTCCGTTATCCGTCAAATGTTGGCGGCCACGCATGAAAAAGTGGGCCAGAACTTTGGTATCGTTGCCAGCACCGGTTGCAACACCGTGTATGGTTCGACCTATCCGTACAACCCGTACACGGTGCCCTGGACCAACTCGCTGTTTGAGAACGGCCCGACGGATGCCATGGGCGTTCGCGCATACTGGGACCAAAACGGCCATGAAGACTGGGTTCTCTGGAACATGGGCGGCGACGGCGCAATGCTCGATATCGGCTTCCAGGCGCTCAGCCGGATGCTGATGAGCGGCATGAACATTAAAGTGCTGGTGCTCGATACGCAGGTGTACTCCAACACCGGCGGCCAGCAGTCCACCTCCAGCTACACCGGCCAAGAGTCCAAAATGGGCGCCTACGGTAAAGAGAAACACGGCAAGATCGAACGCCGCAAAGAGCTGGGCCAAATCTGCGTGATGCACCCCGACGTGTTTGTGGCCCAAACCATCGGTCCCAACACCACCCACTTCTTCAAGTGCATTAACCGTGCGCTCGAATTCCAGGGGCCGGCGGTCATCAACGTGTTTACCACCTGTCAGCCCGAGCATGGCGTTGCCGATAACATGGCGTCCCACCAGGCCAAGCTGGCCGTCCAGAGCCGCGCCTTCCCGATGTTCATCTACGACCCGGATAAAGGGCCGACAATGAAGAGCCGTTTCGATCTCACCGGCAACCCCAACCCGGATCGCGACTGGGCGCAAGTGAAAGGCCCGGATGGCGCCATGATGCCGTTGACCTTTTTGGATTGGGCCAAAACCGAAGGCCGCTTCAAGAAGCACTTTGACGCGCAAGGCGCCCCGACCACGAAGGAAATCGAAAACGCGAAGCTGGATCGTCAGCTGAACTGGCGGATGCTGCAAGAACTGGCTGGTGTTGAAAACAAGGACATGCTGGCCGAGTTTGAAGCGCAAAAAGCCGCGAAAGCCGCCGCCGTCTAGTGAACGCATAGCAATCAAAAACCGCCTCTGACGCTTATCTGGGGCGGTTTTTTGATGAGATCCCCAAACAACGCCATACCCATACGATTACTATCAAAACCCGTGTGCTTGGGCTATAGTGGCAATAGTAACCGTTTTGAAACGGGAGATGAAGTCGTATGCCCCTCACCGATCTGGTTTATGAAGTCCTCAAGGCTGATTTGAGCGCCTCGCGCACGTTGCTGCCTCAGGTCGTGGATTACATCGCCAACCACTACAACTGCCCTAGCAGCGAGTTCCCGCAGTTTTTCAGCGACAAATTTCCGACGCTGGAAGATTACGAAGTGGATTTGATTTTCTCGCCCCAGTTTACGCCTGCCGAGCATAACCGTCTGGAGTATATTCCTATTTTGGGCGCACAAGCGCTGTCACCGTCTGAAATCGGCTTGCTCAAAAAACGTCTTTTGGATGAAAATCTGGAGATACTGATGAAGACGCCGGATGCGCAGGTTGAAATTACCGTGCCGGTTCATGAGGTGTTTATCGATCGGTATGTGAACCTGCTCAAGCTGGATCAGGCGTTGCCTGCAGTTTTGCATGAGGCCATTGTGGCCAACGTGCCGAGTGAATCACGCAACGAAATGAACCTGTTGGCCCGCGATGACGTGTGGCGCAGCTCTCAGCGGCAGGATATACTGGTGGCGTTTCTGCAAATTTTCAATGGCAGACATAATTTTTCGGTGCCTAAGGTCAGTTTTTTTACCGGTTTTTTGCGGACGTATCGTCCGGCGCATCTGTTCGATCTCGAGCGTCAGTTCGACAGCCTGATCCGTTCTTGCGAAGTGGATATGGAAAACGTGGCGGGCCGTGGCTTTCATGATGAGTACCTGAAAGCCCTGAATGTTGGCAATAATCTGACCAAAGGGAGCGAACAGGACATTTGGGCCCATTATCGCCGGATGATGGAGTTGACCAAGGCGTTAAAAGACGATTTTCAGCACTTGCAAGCGTTTGCGCCCGAGATTGCCGAGAAAGCGAAGCAGGAGCAGCCTGTTTAACGGCTAAAAGGCAACGCCGCCAATAAAATATGGTGATTCCGGCTCACAAAGCAGCTCATGCAAAGGGCTGGATGGGTCGAGAGACTTTAACGCCCAGTAGTTGAAGCGGTAACGCTTGGGGGTCATCCCGACAACCTGGATTAAGCCCTCTTCTTTGAGAATGCGAAGCTTCTTTTTGACCGCCTCCAGGCGATAGTTACACTTTCGGGCGATGTCAGCCGCCGTGGGCAGGTCATCTTCCAGGCAATCGCCTGTGTTCAAGCGCTCTGTGGCGTGTAAAATCTCCTGTGCCAGATGGCCAAGCAGTTCTGTTTCGGTAGGCATGATATCCCATTATAGCGGGCATTCCGTTTGTGTAGGATGGGCCAGTCTTCTGTCTGTAGCTGTTACCGGGCCAAAAGCCCGGAAGCTTGAACAAATATAAAGAAGAGTATTTACTATAAAAATAATTGTTGCTATACTAAATATAGTTAAAGCTATTGTTTACAAAAAGCTGCGTGGAATTGCTCCCAGTGAATAGCCACCATTATTTGGAGAGAAAGGCATCCCTGTATCGTAAGCTGACCGGTGCGATGCTGCTGGCCTTGTTGTGCGTACAGCCGTCTGCGCTGGCGATGGGCACCCGCACAGTCGTCATCCCCCATGCTACTGGAAATCGTTTGGTTAGCGATTCCGAGTTTTTTGACCTCAGTCAGGCATCCAGCTACCTGGAAGCCGGGAAAGGCGCTGAGGCCTTACCCTACCTGACGGATGCGCTGGAGAAAAACCCCATTAGCGTGTTGGGTCTGTTTCATCAGGGTAGCGTCTATCTCGATTTGGCCAAGCAGAGCAGCTTGCCGGGAGAGCAGAGCGTTTTTCTGAACCAGTCCCAGCAGGCGTTTGAGCGAATATTGGATTTAAACCCGGACTTGATCCTCAGCTACTTCAAGCTGGGCAAGATCGCTCTGATGCGTGGCAGCATTGATGATGCCAAGCGCTATTACCGGATGGGCCTTGAAATCGAGCCGGATAATGCCGCGTTGATTTTCAATATGGCGCGTGTGTACGACCAGGACAACGAGAAAGACAAGGCGATTGAGTTTTATGAAAAAACCGTTGCGGTCGATCCGAATTTTACCTATGCCTACAACAACCTGGGCTTGCTGTACGAAGAACGCGGCGATATCAAGTCGGCTGAAAAATTCTACAAAATTGCCCTGAGAAAAGACAAGGCCTACAACCTGGCCCGGCTCAACCTGGGCAACCTGTACGCGGCTGCAGGTCGTCACGCTGAGGCCTTGGATCTGTTTGAGGCGGCTGTCGAGATGGAACCCAAAAATGCCTGGGCGCATTTCTATCTTGGTAACCTGTACCTGCGGATTTCAAAATACGAGCAGGCGATTAACGCCTATGGCAAGGCGGTCGAACTGAATCCCGATCATGCCACGGCATACTATCTGATGGCGCTTTCGCTCAGCAAGCTGAAACGCATGGATGAAGCCATGCAAGCCGGACTGCACTATATGCAACTGGCTCCCGAGGGGGAGTATGCGCCTGAGATGAAAAGCCTGATTATGGCGGTGAAGCTGTCGCAATCCAGCGGGCTGCGATTTACGGCGCCGGCGGCGATGCTGCTGCATCAGCCCGATCACCATTAAAGCGTTTAACGGTTGATCGACTCGATGCCTTCGGCTTTCAGCTTGCGGCTCATAAGGCTTTTGATGATCATTTTTTCTGAGAATGGCCCAGAGAGGCACATCCTCACCATCTCCACAATCGGCGCTTCCAGCCCCATTTTGGCGGATAGTTCGGAAACAGCCTGCGTGGTCTTGACGCCTTCGGCCACCACCTTGAGATCAATAAGAATTTGCTCCAGGCTTTCGCCCTGCGCCAAGCGCATTCCAACCTGATAGTTTCGGCTTAACGGGCTGTTGGCGGTTGCCAGCAGATCGCCCAGGCCGCTCATGCCGTACAGTGTTTTTGGATCGGCTCCCAAAGCCACACTAAAGCGGGTCATCTCCGCCAGCCCTCGGGTCAAAAGCGCGCCCCATGCGTTATCACCCAGGTTTTTGGCCCTCATGTAGCCGCTGGCAATGGCAAAAATATTTTTGAGCGCACCACCCAGCTCAACGCCGGTAACATCCGTATTGGAGTACAGGCGGAACAGATCGTGGCTGAGGTGTTGCTGCAAATATTCCGCCACGTCACCATCACGGCAGGCAATGGAGGAGGCCGTCGGTAGGCCGTTTAAGATTTCCAACGCCAGTGTCGGGCCTGAGAGAACCGCATATGGATTGTCGGGACATTCCTCGGCAAAGACTTCCGAAAGTAGTTTTAAACTTGGAAATTCAATCCCTTTGGAGGCGTTTACCAAAATCGTTTTTGGCTTCAAATCAACGGCTTGTCGAATGGCATTGAGTGTTTCCCGCGTTCCGTTGGTCGTCACAACAAACAAAATCACGTCGGCATCCTGGGCGGCTTCTTGCAATGAGGCTGTCAAGTTCAGTTTCTCTGGGAGGATCACGGGAACCGGAAACCGGACATTGCGATCCTGCTGCATGGCGGCAATTTTTTCGGGCTTGCGATCCCACAGCCAGACGTTCTCATGCTCGGAAGCCGCTAGCCAGGCTAGTGTTAGCCCCCAGCTTCCCGCACCCAAAATCGCCAGCTTCCGCATCAGATTCGATTCTCCGTACCGCTCAGCAGGCGCCCGATATTGGTTTTGTGCAACCAGATGACATAGCCCGCCGAAACGCAGGTGTAGATGATATAAGGCTTAGGCTGGCCAGACAGGTATAAAATAACGGGCGCGCACAGGCTGGCCGTTATTGAACCCAGTGATACAAAGCGTGACAGCCTGGTGACGCTAAACGCAATCAGGGCGATGAGCAGCGCCGGAATGGCGGCCAGTCCCATCATGCCCCCCAGGCCCGTCGCGGCGGATTTGCCGCCGGAAAAATTCAGAAAAACCGACTTGCTGTGCCCAATGACGGTAGCCAGCGCCACCAGCACGTGCAGCCAGTCTTCTGTTGGAAAAAAAGTTTTGCTTAAGATAACCGGCACCAGGCCTTTATGAAAATCGAAAAACAGGACAAACAACGCGGCCTTGTTACCGGCCACCCGCTTGACGTTGGTTGCTCCCGTGCCGCCGCTGCCAAATGTCCGTACATCTTGCCCGGTGAGGCGCTTGACCACAATGTAACCGGTCGGAATTGCGCCGATAAGATATGCCAAAACAGTTGCGATGAGATACGTTGGCCACATGGCTACTTTTTGTTTCCCTGTTTCCCTTTAACAGTGCCTTTGTTAACGCTTGTTTTTGCCTTCTCTTTCGTTTTGGTTTTTCCCTTCGCCTTCTCCTCGCGAGACCGCGGGACAATGACAATGGGTGTACCTGCAAATTCAAAGTTTTCCCGTAACTTTTTCTCCAGATATCGCCGGTACGAATCCTTCATGAGTTTAGCATCATTGACGAAAAGAATGAACGTTGGCGGGGCCACGCTGGCCTGCGTGGCATACAGCAGTTTCAAGCGCTTGTTTTTGATAGGCGGTGGTGGCGACAGCGTCATCGCTTCGGTCAACACTTCGTTGACGACGCTGGTTTTCACGCGGCGTTGGGCGTTTTCATACACGGTTTTCGACAGTTCAAAAATATTTTGAAGCCGTTGGCCTTTGGCGGCGCTGGTAAACAGAATCGCGGCGAAGTTGGCGTGGGGCACTTCCTGGTAAATCTGCTTTTTAAACTGGTCGGCAGTTTTGGAGGTTTTGTTCTGGATCAAATCCCACTTGTTGACCGCCAGAATCAATGCACGGCCCGCCTCGTTGCTCATCTCGATGATTTTCTTGTCCTGATCGGTGACCATGCCCGATTCCTGGTTGTTCTGGTTTTCGGTCGCATCCAGCACCATCACGGTTACATCGGCTTCTCTTAAAGCGCGGATGGAGCGATCCACCGAGAACATTTCCACGCCGTAATCCACTTTGCCTTTTTTACGGATACCGGCGGTGTCAATCAGGATAAACTCCTGTCCGTCGTGCATCACTGGTACATCAATGGAATCGCGGGTGGTGCCCGAAATATCGCTGACAATGGTGCGACTCTCACCCAGGATGGCATTCAGAATGGACGATTTGCCCACATTGGGGCGACCGACCAGAGCAATGCGAATTCGCCCGTCTTCCTCGGCCTTGGGAGGCTCTACGGGTAAGCGGCGAATAATTTCATCCAGCAGGTCACCGACGCCGACATCGCCGTGCAGGGCCGAAAGTGACATGGGATTGCCCAGGGAGAGGGCGTAGAACTCGGCGGCCATCGGCTGCTGGTCTTTCTTGTCGATTTTATTCACCGTCAGCAGCACCGCCTTGCCGCTGCGACGCAACTGCTCGGCAATATCCTCATCAACCGCCGTAATACCGGCCTGACCGTCCACGAGAAACACAATCAAATCCGCTTCCGCCAGCGCCAATTCCACTTGCCGGTTAATCAGTTCGGCAAAGGGGTGTTCGGCTTTGTCGGCATCCGGCATCACACCGCCGGTATCGATGAGGGTAAAGGCGTTGCCTTGCCAATCGGCGTCATAATACGAACGATCCCGGGTAACGCCCGGTATATCGTCCACAATGGCTTTTCTGGAACCAATAATCCGGTTGACCAGGGTTGATTTGCCCACATTCGGGCGGCCAATGACGGCAACAATGGGTTTTTTCATAATAATGTGCCGGTTTTTCCTGTGAAAAGGGGGGAAGTACGAAAGATCAGGCGGCGCGTTGTTTTTCCTGGCGCAATGTTGGTATTAGAATAGGGCTATGTTAGCTGAAACATTCAAAAAACCCAAGTCTGGGGCCAGCCCGCTTATTCTGGGCAAAGTGCAGCTTTTGGCGCTGCCGGGCGCGCCCGGCTGGGATGGACACTGGGAACCGCTGGTAACAAGGGCCGAACAAGAGGCAACAGCCCTGGCGACCGGTGGGGTCGACGGTCTGATTATCGAGAATTACCACGATACGCCGTATACCAGTGGCCGCCTGGATGTGGCGGGCGCTGTGGCCCTTGCCATGCTGACCCGTCGCCTGAAGCAGTTCACGGCCCTCCCCATTGGGCTTTCGGTGCTGCAAAACGACCCGGAAACCGCGCTGGCTGTTGCTATCAATACCGAAGCCGATTTTATCCGCATTCCCCTGTTAACCGGCGCACTGGTGACGGACAGCGGGGTTATCAATAGCCGTTTCCACGAGCTGTTACAGTACAAGAACCGTCTCAAGGCCGAACTCCCCTTTCTGCTGGTGGATATTAGCGCCAAGCATCTGGGGCCGGACTCGACGCCGCCGACCGACGGCAAGCTGAATCATTTGCTTCGCCTCAGCCAGACGTTGCCTGCGCAGGTTGAAGATCTGGCCCTGGTGGTGCCGGATGAGGATATTGAGCCTTCGGAACTTACCGCATTCAAGCGGGAAAGCGGTCGAGAGCTTCTGGTTGAGACTAAAAGTGGAGCCAGCAAGGCGGCTCAGTATTTTGAGCAGGCGGACGGCTTGATTCTGGATGCGGATTTGCGTAAAAAGACGGCCCCCCAGCCTAATGTGCTGCCGACGATTGATATGACCCGCGTGGAGGAATTGATTAACCGGCTACGCAAGGTGGTGCCTGTGGGCGAAATGGACCCGGATATTTTCCTGAAGCGCTAAGCAATATCAGGCCTGCATCTCATCAATCTGTCATTCCCGCGAAGGCGGGAATCCATTGTGAGCTTCCTCCTGAAATCAATAAGCAAGAAGTCTGGTTTTCTCCGAAGAATGGATTCCCGCCTTCGCGGGAATGACAGAGCGGCATTTTGATTTGTGAGTTGCACAGAAAGAAATTGCTCGTTGCTTTGGCTTGCGAAATGTTCAGGATATAATGCCCATTATTGATGATAAGGAGAGGGGTATGCGGGCAGTCGCAGCAGAGACAAAAACGTTCGAGGCATTCAAGAATCTGGTAGCTGAAATCCACGATTTGCAAACCTCTCAGGCATTGCTGGGTTGGGACCTGGAAACGTATATGCCCGAAAAAGGCGCACCTATCCGGGCCAAGCAAATGGCGACGCTCGCTAAGCTGACCCATAATATGCTGACCGGCCCGGAAATGGATACCTACATGAAAGCGTTGCGCCAACCGGATGCCCAAAAGGATCTGGATGCAACACAGCAGGCCTTGGTGCAGGAAGTCGGTCGGGCCTACGATAAAAGTCGGAAGATTCCGGTCGAACTGTTGCAGGAGATGGTGGAAACGACGGCGGAGGCTCATCCGGTTTGGGTGGAAGCGAGAAAAAACAAGAATTTCAAGCACTTTGAACCAATTCTCACCAAAATTATCGACTTGAACCGTCGGCTTGCAGACGCGCTGGGCTACAAGGATTCTCCCTACGATGCTCTATTGGATGAATATGAGCCGGATCTGACCGTCAAGCAGCTCAACCCGTTGTTCGAGAAACTGAAATCGGAAATTGTGCCGCTGCTCAAGGCCATTCAAAATTCCGGTTACACGCCGGAAGATGGTTTTTTGAAAGAGGGATTTTTTCCGAAAGAGAAACAGATGGATTTTTCCCGCATTGTGCTGGAGCAGATGGGCTTTGATTTTGAGTCGGGCCGTCTGGATCTGTCCGCCCATCCGTTTAGTTCCGGTACGGGTATCTCTGATGTTCGATTAACGACGCGTGTTGACGAGCATGATGTGTTTTCGGCGCTTTCTTCCTCCATGCACGAAGGCGGCCATGGCATGTACGAGCAAGGCATCAATCCCGCCCTGGCGCGGACTCCGTTGGCGGAAGGCACCTCGCTCGGCATTCACGAATCGCAATCGCGCATGTGGGAAAACCAGGTGGGGCGCTCCAGACCGTTCTGGCAAGCGTTTTTCCCCAGGCTGCAACTGATGTTTACCGACTTGCAGAAAACCACGCTGGATAAATTCCATCATGCGATTAACCGGGTGCAACCGTCGTTTATCCGGGTGGAATCGGATGAAGTGACCTATAACCTGCATATTTTGTTGCGCTACGAAATCGAGAAAGACCTGATTGAAGGCCGGATGAAAGCGTCTGAAATTCCGGCGGCCTGGAACGCCAAGATGAAAGAGTATCTTGGCGTGACGCCCAACGATGATGCCGAAGGCTGCTTACAGGATATTCACTGGTCGCATGGATCGTTTGGGTATTTCCCGACATATACGCTCGGTAATTTGTACTCTGCGCAATTTTTCAACACGGCTCAAAAACAGATGCCGGATTTGGAAGACAAGATTTCTCGCGGCGAGCTGTTGCCGCTGCGCGAGTGGCTGAAGAAAGAAATTCATTGGGTGGGTAAAAGCGAACGCCCTGATACCATTGTGCAACGCGTGACGGGCGAGCCGCTGAACGCCCAGTATTTTGTCGATTATCTCTGGAAAAAATACGGCGAAATTTTTGGCGTTCAGCGCTAGAAGGCGCCTCTAAAACAGGCTGATATCCTATACAGTTAAAGTAGATAGCAATTTGGCCGATAGACTATTATCATGCTTCAGAGTGCTAGTTGCAGGTCATTGAAAGCTCTCTACGCTTCTAATGCCTTCTCGTTGGCAGAACTATTGATGGTTCTGCTGATTGTTGCGCAGATTGCCACCTTTACCATCCCCAAAGTTATTATGGCGCAACAGAGAAGCCACTCGAATGCGGCGGCCAAAGAAGTGGCTGGCATGATTGCAGGGGCTCACCAACGAGCGATGCTGGCAGGGACATTGAACGCCAGTACAAAACCCGCTGATTTAACCCCGTATATGAATTACGTGAGCGTGTATACCAGCGGAACCAGGGTTGATACGGTTCCAACAGGCGCTCCTATTACTGTTAATGCTTGCAGCGCCACCGCACCCTGTTTAGTCCTCCACCATGGGGGTATCTTACAGCCACAGCCCGAATATTTTAATGGAACCACTCCCCTCAATGTCATACAATTTCGCTACGATCCAGATGGTGTTTATTCGGGGCTCAATACAGATGTACCAGGAGTCTCCATACAGTTTGAACTTTATTTCAATGGATTTTTAACCACCCGAGGTCAAGCCAAAGCAGGGAGTTGTCATAATGACGTTTGTCCCTTTGGCGCAGGGCCTTTTGATCCGTCTTGGTTTAGTTGGTAGTGACTGCTGTGTAAATGACTCAGCTGCTGACGCCTCAACCGTGTAACAACATGGTCTTTAGGCGGTTTTCCACCACCTGCCAATTCACGTTGCGCATAAAGGCTTCCAGATACGCGGCGCGCTTGGTGCCGAAATCAATCATGTAGGCATGCTCGTACACATCCAGCACCAAAATCGGAATCACGTTCACTGGTACGCCCTGGTTGTGCAAATCAAGTCCGTAGTTGTGTACGCGATGATCGCGCATGTTGTAGCCGGTGATGGCCCAACCGCGCATCGATTTACCGACGGCCAGCAGGTGGGTGACGTAGTTCTGCCAACTGCCAAATTCCTGCGTGATGATTTTGTGGAGCATGGGCGCTTGTTCGGGTGCGGTCTTCGCGCCGCCGATATTTTCAAAATAGTATTCGTGCAAAATCACGCCATTCAGCGCGTAGGTTTGCTCCACATACAATTCGCGATACGGACTGTAGGTGGCGTTCATCTTTTCCAAATCGGGCGTCATCGCCTTAATCTGGCTGTCGATCTCGTTAATCTTTTTGACGTAACCGTTATACAAACCCAAGTGTTCATCCAGTTGTTTCTGGCTGATGCCTTCGACGGTTGCGAGATTGGCAAAGGTCATCGCCTGAATTTGTTCGGCAGGATTATAGGGATGCAGCGGATGATCCGCGGGAATCGCCGTTTTGCCGGGTGCAAGTTTTGCGCAATGCGGGCAAGGGCTGTCTTTTGAACCTGCCTTTTTTCCTTTGCAAACGGTGCAGGCTGTGTGTTGATGCATATCATGCGCGTGTGCCGTTAGACGGCTCTGGCTAAGCGCCAGTGCGCTGCCACTCAGGGCGGCGGCCATTTTCAAAAAATCACGACGCCGCACGACGTTTTTCAGCGACACATCTTGCCCGGTTGCTTCCATCTCCGTTGAACTCATGAAACTCTCTCCTCTATCCTTAACCTTTTCTATCCTGCCCGAACTTTTTCTGTCATTCCCGCGCAGGCGGGAATCCAGATGAATATTGTAGATGTATACAACCAATACGGTCCTTAAGCAAACCTGTCGCCCTGGATTCCCGCCTGCGAGGGAATGACAAGTTATTATACCGTTCTCAACATCAAGGCGAAACCGTGGATAACTTCATCAGTTTTGCCAGCCGCGATTGTGGCGCACTCCGTCCAAGCAGCGGAGCCTCCTGATAGATGCCATACATGGCTAGGCCAAACCACAGCCAGTTTTGAGAATAATAATCGTTTTGGGTGTTCCACTGGCCGCCTGCTTTGAGATTCGGGACAATCTTTTTCAGCACCAGTTCTTCCGCCAGGTCCGGGTTTTGCGCGTACAGACCCGGCAATACTGCGCCATACACCGCGCCGGATTGCAAGTGCGGATGACGCACGATGCCGTCCCAGGTGATGGACATGGGGACATCGGTTCGGATTTGCCAGTAGCGCGGCAGCATATTCTGTACTTTCAGAACCGATGAGGTTCGTTTTTCCGTTGGGTTCATCAGGGCGTCCAGGGCAATGCGCCAGTAAACGCGAATGGCCTCATAACCAAAATCGCTGCGTGGGTCCTGGGCATTTGGATATAAACGGATGCTGTCGTTATCCATCGACAACTCGACCCAGTCCGGCGGAAGTTTGGTATCGGCCTGTCCGATGGCGCGAATCAAAATTTCGTAGGAGGAGTCCGTCAACTCGGTCCAGTCATGATCATCGTCCATCTCTGCAAACACGCGGTATGCATACGGCGAAAAATACGATGGGTTCACCTGGAACGTCCGCCCTGTTTGCGGCCAGTCGCCCGGTAGCAACACGCGTCCCACCGGAGCGTTCACCGTCAACCGATCCCAGATGTTTTTGAGAATCAACTTGGCATCGTCTAAATACGTCTGATCTTTCCATTCCTGATACGCCAGCAGCAACGCCAGCGCGATATCCTGATCGGCATCACTTGCTGAGGTTTTATCCAGCGCGCCCCAGGTTTTGTCCGGACGTTCGCCCCACTTCCACGAAAACAAATGATCGCCGCGCGGAATCTGCAAATTGTCTTTGGCCCAGCGGTAGGTCTTGTCGAACGTCTCTTTGTCGCGCAGCCAAAACGCGCGCAGCATCGCATACGATTGTCCCTCGGATGTGGTGATGTTTCCGTTGTAGTCAATCACGCGCCCGTCTTCCTGAATGAACGTGCTTTTGTATTGCTCCCAACTGGTTCGGAGCAATTGATTCAGTTCTGCACCCCGAAGAGGTCCTGCTGCGTGCGTCAAGGGTAAGGTCAGGATGAAGCCCAGCAATAGGCAAGATGCAATCAGTTTCGAAAAAAATCGGTTCGCCATAACGCCCAACGCCGCCCGCTTCTCAAACGACAACACTGTTACCAGTATACCTTAAATGTCCTCTGTCATTCCCGCGCAGGCGGGAATCCAGGCCAGCAAGCTGGCTCTGGTTTGAGTTGTGCAAAATTTTGATTAACAAAGACGGTATCTTGGCGTACTCTTCCTGGATTCCCGCCTGTGCGGGAATGACAGAGGAAAGTCAACCAGCCCTACTTAAAGCCAACAAGCTGGCCGCCTTCGCGGGAATGACAGAAAGATGTTGGCCAAAGAGAAAGCGAGCTAAACGACTTTTTCAGGAAGTGTAATCACGTCTTTTCCGTGGGAGGTGATTTCCCGTTGCAGTTGCTCGACAAACACGGACAGCGGCACCGCGCCGATATCGCCTTTGACGCGGCTGCGCACGGCGACTTCGTTTGCTTCTACTTCCTTGTCGCCGATGACCAGCATGTATGGAATTTTGGCCAACTGGGCCTGACGGATTTTCGCGCCGATGCCCTCGTTGGACTTGTCGGTTTTCGCACGTATCAGTTGTTCCCGAAACGTGGCTTCAATTTGTTCGGCATATTCCACATGACGATCCGCAATGGGCAGGATCGCGACCTGCTGCGGGGCAATCCAGGCGGGGAATGCACCGGCGTAATGCTCAATCAGCGTACCCGCAAAGCGCTCCAGGCTGCCAAAAATGGCGCGATGGATCATGATGGGCTGCTTTTCAAGGCCGTCCTTGTCCTTGTACTTCAGTTCAAAACGCTCGGGCAAGTTGAAATCAAGCTGAACGGTCGAGCACTGCCAGGTGCGGCCAATGGCGTCTTTCAGCTTGAAGTCGATTTTGGGGCCATAAAACGCGCCGTCGCCTTCGTTGATTTGATATTTCAAGCCATACTCTTCCAGAGCGGCTTTCAGCGCGGCTTCCGCCTGATCCCAGATGGCGACTTCGCCCACAAATTTTTCGCTGGGGCGCGTGGAAAGCTCGACTTCAAATTCCATATTAAACAGTTTCAGCGTGTCATCGACAAAGCGAATGACTTCTACAATCTCGCTCTGAATCTGATCGATGCGGCAGAACAAGTGCGCGTCATCCTGCGTAAAGCCGCGCACACGGTTCAGTCCATGCATCGTGCCGGATTTTTCGTAGCGGTACACGGTGCCCAGTTCGCTCAGACGCAATGGCAAATCGCGGTAGCTGCGGATGCGCGATTTGAAGATCAAGACATGCATCGGACAATTCATGGGCTTGACGATGTATTCCTGCTCGTCGATTTCCATCGTGTACATGTTTTCCATGTAAAAGCTGGTGTGGCCGGAAATATCCCACAAATCGCGCTTGGCGAGGTGTGGCGTGTACACCAGATCGTAGCCGCGTTTGCGGTGTTCCTTGCGCCAGTAGTTTTCCAGTTCTTCGCGCACGGTGGCGAGATTGGGATGCCACAAAATCAGGCCCGAGCCCACTTCTTCCTCAATGCTGAAGAGATCGTATTCTTTGGCCAGTTTGCGGTGGTCGCGTTTTTCGGCTTCTTCAATTTGATGAATATAAGCGTCCACGTCTTTTTTGTCCCAGAAGGCGGTGGCGTAGACCCGTTGCAGCATGGGGTTGTTGGCGTCGCCACGCCAATAGGCGCCCGCCACGCTCAGCACTTTAAACGCCTTGATCCACGAGGTATCCGGCACGTGGGGGCCTTCGCACAAGTCAAACCAGATTTGCTCGCCGGTTTTTGCGTCCTTGTTCACGTAAATGGTCTGTTCCGCTGCGTCGCGGTATTTTTCCAGAATCTCGGCCTTGTAACGCTCTCCGGCGTTTTTAAATTCTTTCAGGGCAGCGTCCACATCCGGAATCACCTGACGCTCGATGACTTGCCCAGCCTTGGCGATACGTTCCATCTCGGCTTCGATTTTGGGGAAGTCTTCCGGCGTCAGCTTGTGGTTGGGGATCTCCAGGTCGTAATAAAAGCCGGTTTCGATGGCGGGGCCGGTGGCTACTTTGGTTCCGGGCCACAGGTTTTGCACCGCCTGGGCCAATACGTGGGCAGCCGAATGGCGCAGCACTTCGAGGGATTCAACGTCTTTCGTCGTCAACAGGCGGACAGTATCCCCGTCTTTCAGCGGAAATTTCAAATCGCGGACTTCGCCGTTGACCACGGAGGCCATGGCGGCGCGAGCCAGGCCGGGGCCGATGGACTGGGCGAGATCGAGGGCCGTTGCGCCTTCGTTCAAAGTTTTGACGGTGCCGTCGGGGAGTTTGATGTTGATGTTTGCCATGGTGACTGCCATTTCGTTTACTACGCTTTTCAAAATAAGATACGGCTGCCGGACAGAGCCAAGCTTTGCGACAAACCGTTGCCATTATCCCTGAAAAACGTCTGTTTTGCACGTGTGCCCGATTTGCTCACGTCTACTGTTGCAGCCTGTTTCTTTCAGGTACAATCGCGGCATCCCCAGTTGTTTGAGAGGAGCGCATTGCCATGCCCGCCACCGTTGATGTTTCGTTGCCCACCCACATGAAAGGCCACGATTTCCTGACCTTTCTGGAATATACCCCGCAAGAACTGAAAGAGCTTCTCTCGTTGGCGGCACATCTCAAAAAGCTCAAGCGCAGCCGCACCCCGCACCGCCTGCTGGATGGTCGCAGCGTGGCGATGTACTTTGAAAAACCCAGCAACCGCACCCGCGTCAGCTTTGAAGTGGGTATCTACGACCTGGGCATGCATCCGTTTATGCTGCGCAAAGAGGAAATCAACCTGGGTGTGCGCGAAACCATTGCCGATACGGCCCGTACGCTGGCGCGTTATGTCGATTGCATCATGATCCGCACCTTTGCCCAGAAAGATGTGGAAGAGCTGGCCCAATGGTCTGATGTGCCGGTCATCAACGGCCTGACCGACGACTATCACCCCTGCCAGGTGCTGGCCGACCTGCTGACCGTGCAGGAGCGCTTTGGCGAAAACGGTTTTAAAGGTCGCAAGCTCACCTACGTGGGCGACGGCAACAACATGGCGCACAGCCTGATGCTGGGCGGCGCGATGGTGGGCCTGGATGTGACGATTGCCTGCCCGTCCGGGTATCAGCCGGATGAGAAGATTGTGAAAACCGCCGAAGAATTGGCGAAAGAAAGCGGCGCTACTGTTTTGGTGTCGGATAACGTGAAAGCAGCCGTCAAAGACGCGTCGGTGGTGTACACCGATGTTTGGGCCAGCATGGGGCAAGAGGCCGAGGCGGAAGCCCGCAAGCAGGCGTTTAAAAACTATCAGGTCAACGCCGAGAACATGGCCCAGGCCAAACCGGAAGCGATTGTGCTGCACTGTCTGCCCGCGCACCGGGGCGAAGAGATTACGGCGGATGTGCTGGAGAAGTTTGCGGACGTGATTTTTGATCAGGCCGAAAACCGCTTGCACGCCCAAAAAGCCGTGATGGCTGCGATCATCGAATAGAGTTCCAGGGCGCTTTAACGAAAATTTTACTTGCTCTATTCCAGGCAAGCTTCCTTTGTCATTCCCGCGTAGGCGGGAATCCATTGTCAGGAGCGAAGTATCTTGACCCGCTGCCTGCTTTGTTTGAAGATCCTTATGGCTCATACACCATAGGTGACACAACGAAGGGGGAAGTTGGCCATGCGGGTTTACAACCATGGAGGCATGATACAGCCCGAGTTTTCAGGCAAGAGCAAGCGTCGTCAAAACGCTGTTTCAGAAGCACGAAAAGACGGTGTTTATTTTTCGGCGTCATTAAATACGAGCCAGGTTGCCAGTCTTCAGAATCCGCAAGTGCAGGGCTATCTGAAAACATTCCCGGCGTTTGGCCCGCCGCCGTTCAACGCGGATTTTCATGCGGATCGCCGTAAGGTGTTTCTCTCCAAACTGCCGCCCAACACCACGGTGATTGTGCCGGGCGCGGCGTTGAAGCGTCGTAACGGCGATGTGGACTATGCCTTTCGGCAGGAGAGCAATTTCTACTATCTGACGGGCTTTGACGAGCCGGACGCGTTGGCGATTCTCTCCAACCAGCCCGGCAGACCGGCGTTTACCCTGATTGTGCCGCCGAAGGACCCCGTCCGGGAAACATGGACCGGCAAACGGGCCGGAGTGTCTGGCGCGGTTGCCAAGTACAAAGCCGATGCCGCTTTTGAAAACACCCTGCGGCGCTCGGTCATACAGCAGGCGGTCAACAGCAGCCAGAATCTGCTGATTTTGCCGACGGTGGCCCACCCTGAAGTCAACCAACAGCTTCGCCAGGAAATCTTTCAGGCCCAGGCCTGGCCCAAACGCTTCAAGTCATCAACTCAGAAAACAGGGCAAAAACTGAGGCAAACGCTCAACCAGTCGCTTAGCAAGCTGCGGAAATCTCAAAAGGCTGATAACAAGCCGGTTAATGTTCAGGATGCTGCCAATGACGCCATCAACGCAATGCGGCTCATCAAGACGCCTTACGAAATCGCGTTGCTAAAGCGGGCCTGCGATATCT
>CAZXUP010000019.1:17412-18495 GCA_964643815.1 uncultured Vampirovibrionales bacterium | reverse complement strand
GTCTACAACGGTCAGCATCCCACAAGTGTAGCAGAAAAGGCTTAATGACAAAAAACCTCCCGGTTTCGGGAGGTTTTTTTAAGCTTGTTTGTGGATTTCAGGTCACGCGTTTACTTGACGCTGACCAGATGTGGAACGACGCCCAGTTCGCTTTGCAGCATTTTTGCCTTGGCATAGGCCATGCTACGGCGTTTTTCCGCCCCCTTGATGACGAAATGGACCGGAAATGCAGTATTTTTCGTGGGTTTGCGTTCTGCTTTAGCCATCTGAAACTCAGCCTCTACCGTTAACTCTCTGGTAAGATGACTATCGACGGTTTGACGAAAACCTTTAAGGCTTCCCCCAAATCCCCTGCAAACAGATTAATATTTGTTCACAACCCCACTGACAGCGCCTCTTGCCAAGCTCATACAGCCATCAACCAAACCACATCAGCCCAACAGAGCAAATCCAGCCCATGCGACACACTCAAAACAGGTTATGATGAAAGCATCAGACGTTTATTAGGCTATTGGGCCGAAGCAATCAGGGTTTTAATCCAAAACGCCACACCGCCCACCAAAGCCGCCAGGATTACAATATTAATGAGATACGCCATGTATTTTGTGGAGACCAAAATGAATTTTTGCCGATCAAACTTGAACATGCGCCGTCCCGCCGGTTATGCCTCAATATACCTGTCCTATCGACCCGTTTTACGGTTGGCTTTAATCGGCTTTGGCGTGTTGCTGTTGGCTGCCAATTCCCTGGTCAGTTCCGCCTGGAGCGCCGAGGAGGAAGATTGGCCGGACCCGATTTATCACCAGCAACGCCTGCCAGCCCCACCGCAACCGGAGCAAGCCGCGGCCAACGGCACTCCCAAAGAAAGCAAAAAAGGCTTCTGGCCCTTCAAGCGCAAGAGCAGGGCCGAAAAAGCCCCCGCGCCCTCAACTGAGCAGATCGTGAACGTCGGTCCCAAAGACCCGCCCGCCAACCCAGACCCTTTGGTGCGGCTCGGTATTGCTGTCGAATCGCCGCATGGCATTCTGACTCCAGGATTCTATCTCGCCCACCCGTTAATGGCCGAGAACGGCTTTACCGAAG
>CAZXUP010000019.1:11247-17402 GCA_964643815.1 uncultured Vampirovibrionales bacterium | reverse complement strand
GACCCGGGAAGGCAAGGTAGTGACGCGCTTTCCGCTGCACCCGGCAGAAAGCAACAAAACCGCCGGCCCGATTGAAGCCACCAAAGGTTTCCCGAAAATTCGTACCGAAGCCAAGCCGACGCCAGACCAGAAAGCCGTGGTGTTTACGGTATTTGAAGGCGAGTTGCGTTACGAGAGCGAGCCGTTTCCGGTAGCGACTGATCTGCGTGAAAAATTGAAGTTTTGACGCTAGCCATCCACATCAAGCTGAAAGCCGCCCTGATTGCCCAATAGGATCTGGAGCAGATCTTCGGCCTCCTGCTCGACTTTGGAAGAACGCGTTCCGGCCTCGGCGGTAAAGGTTCTGGACGTGTCCTTGACTTTCGTTCCCTGCATCGAATCCACATACTCCGGGCCTAAAATCCGGATTTGATCGCCTTCTTCTTGCAGTTGGATATCCCACGAAACACCTTTGAGCTTGGTGACCTGTTCGGCCACGTGTTGCAACTTTTGCAGGGCTTCTTCTCTTTTAATGGTGTATTTACCAGTCACTGTTCCAAATAAAATCGGATTCATATTTCAACGACCCCTTCTTCAAATAGCTTACTTTCAACAGGCATGACTCTACGCAAGAAGCATGCCCCATGCAAGTTTTAGCCTGATAGCGGCTTTTGTCGGCAAAACATGTTGCTCCGTGACAAAAACACCGTGTTTTCTGTACAATAAGCCCATCCCTACAGCCTTTTATTGTTATTTTTAATGATGCAAGGAACCCTCGCCAATGCCTAACGTAGAAACCCCTACAACAACCAGCCGCCCGGCCTGGTCGGTTCAGGACATTTTAAAAGAAGCCAAAAAAGAGGAAGTCAAACTGCTGCGCCTCCAGTTTGTGGATATGCACGGCATGCCCAAAAGCATGGGCATCCATGTCGCTCAGCTGGAAAAAGCCCTCAATAACGAAATTATGCTGGACGGTTCGTCCATCGCCGGTTTCCGGACAATTGAAACGTCTGATATGTACTTCTACCCGGACCTGTCCACATTCTCCGTAATGCCCTGGAAAGAGGGCGGACGCGGCGTGGCCCGGGTCATCTGCGATATTTACAACCCGGACGGCACTCCCTTTGACGGTTGCCCCCGCAACAACCTGAAGCGCGTGCTGCAGGAAGCCCAAAAACTGGGTTACACCTACAACGTCGGCCCCGAGCTGGAATTCTTCCTGTTCAAGCGCAACCCGGACGGCAGCATTTCGACGGAGACCCATGATTCCGCCGGTTATTACGATATCGGCCCCGATGATCTCGGTGAGCTGGTGCGCGGCGAAATTGTGGACACGCTGGAAAATCTCGGTTTTGAAATGGAAGCCGACCACCACGAAGTGGCCGAAGGTCAGCACGAAATCGATTTCAAATACGCCGATGCGCTATCACAAGCTGATAACGTCACCACCGTCAAAATCATCACCCGCCAGATTGCCGCCAAACACGGCCTGCACGCCTCGTTTATGCCAAAACCCGTTTTCGGCGTCAACGGTTCGGGAATGCACTGCAACCAGTCGCTGGCGAAAATTGGCGGCGGCAACGCGTTTTATGATGAAAAAGGCGATTACCAACTATCCCCAACCTCCCTGCAGTTTATCGGCGGTTTGCTGAAAAACGTTCGCGGCATCACGGCCATCACCAACCCGTTGGTCAACAGCTACAAACGCCTGGTGCCCGGTTACGAAGCGCCGGTGTACGTGGCCTGGTCCACCGCCAACCGCAGCGCCCTCTTGCGTGTTCCCGCCAAACGCGGCAACGCCACCCGGGTAGA
Source organism: uncultured Vampirovibrionales bacterium (assembly GCA_964643815.1). Taxonomy (GTDB): domain Bacteria; phylum Cyanobacteriota; class Vampirovibrionia; order Vampirovibrionales; family Vampirovibrionaceae; genus CAZXUP01. The sequence continues at coordinate 15,611 of CAZXUP010000019.1, read as the reverse complement.
ATTGCGCTCGCCGGATCCGGGTGCAAACCCGTACTTGGCGTTTGCCGCCATGCTGCTGGCCGGTCTGGATGGCATCAAAAACAAAATCGATCCGTTGAGCCCCGTGGCAGCCAACATCTACAAGTTGTCTGAAGAAGAGCGGAACGTGCAAAACATCCCCGCACTGCCCGGCAGTTTGTACGAAGCGCTGGAAGAAATGAAGAAAAGCGAAGTAGCGAAAGCAGCCCTTGGGGAGCATATCTTCGGCGAGTACATCAAGGCAAAAACCATCGAATGGGATGCGTATCGCACCGATGTCACGCAATGGGAGCATGATCGCTACCTGTCCCGCTACTAAGCGCAACAGAACGACAACACTCAAAAAAGGAGAGTCGAAGAGACTCTCCTTTTTCACATGCTGATTATTTGAAGGCCCGCAATAAAACAGCGGAGTGGCTGCCGCCCACGATGATATCGTGCAGCACACCGGGCTGAATTTCCAGCACATCGCCCGATTCCAGTTCAATCACGCCATACCCGGGAAACGAGTACTGAACCTGACCAGACGCCAGAACATTGACCGTGGTTTTTTCAAATTTCATTTCGGGGGTGTGAATTTGCGCCGCAAGCTCGACACTTTCCGGCGTCAAGTTATCGCGACCCAGCATGCGGGTCAGCATCTCGACCGTCGGCGCATTGGGCGACTCCCAACGAAAAATTTCAAAAGGCTTGTTGCTCATTACTTACAGTCTTCCTTCCCAACCCACGGTACTCTACGAACCCCTTTTCCTCAGCCAGGAAACCGCTGACAGTTCACTGCTCCTTGGCCTGCAACGGTTCGGATGGCCGACCCACCAAGGGCGACAATGCATCGATATGCGGACGGATGATGACACCGCCGCCAAAGCGCCAGCGATTAAACCGCTGACCCGCATCCAGATAGTCGATATTTCCATACAACGCGAACCAGTCTGTCAGATTCATAATCAGGTTGCTATCAAACGAAAGCGCCAGACCCGATCCGCTCTTTTCATCATCATCAATGTTATGGCCGAGCCGCACGACCTGTCCGCCAATACTGCCGCCCATCTTGTATTCCAGAAACTTGTTAAACAGACTGCCACGCAAATCCAAGCGGCCCGAATTGAGGATAAACGTTTTCGGACTAAAATAACCACCGAAGACATAGCCGTTATGCGCAAGCGCAAGCGGGCGCAATGAAACCACCGGTTGCGTGTTACCGGCTGCCGTCGTATCAAAATAACCGTTGGTGGCGTTTTTACCGTAGCCAAAATACAGGAACTCGTAACCCAGACGCATTTCATGATGCGCCGCGTAATGCCACGTGTAGCCCAACGATGTGAACGCCTGGTTTTTATAGTTGGTCGGAATTTTCTCGCCTTCCACAAAACCCCACTCGTAGCCCAGGTTCCAGTCCACATTCTGGCTGAACGGGTGCGTGTTCAATTCGAGATACGCGGTATTTTCCCGCGCCTGTCCGACGAGTTCTCTCGCAAAAGCACCCTGGTTGGGCTTTTGCCCGGCGACTGACAACAGCGAGTTATACTGCGGAATCCGCCGCAGTCCCAGCTTGGCCCGGATGCTGTCCGAAAAATCGTATTGCGCTTGCGCCTGGAAGGTAAAATTTTCGCTGCGGCTCTGATCAAAATGCGTAATGGCAAAATCGCCATCCAGCGTCAAACGATCCCAATACTTGACGGTGCCGCCCAGCATGTATTCCAGGCCCCAACTGCTATCGGGCGAAACACCCCTGGGCAGAAAATACTTGGTGGGGCGCACGCCGCCCCGCACACGCATTTGCGGCGTTAATGACAAACTGATTTGGTTGGGAATGCCCCAACTGTTCATGCTGGTCGTCGTGGATTCACCCTCTTGCGTCGAATACGTGAAACCACCCCGCAACATGGGTCTCAAGTCGTTGGACAACCCACGTTCCAGGTCTTCCAGTTCATCGTTGCGAAAACGCCCCAGCCCCGACAGCAACGGGTTGGTATCATAATCCAGCGCCGCATAGGTGCCGTAAGCACGCGTCATTCCGCCCTCGCCCACCGACTTACCCATTGGCATCATTCCGGGTTGCCCTGCAATGGCATCCGCATCCGATTGCAAATCCAACGCGCCCGGCACGGCATCGCGCGTGGTTTTGACGGTGTTGTAAATCTGATCCAACTGGCTGCGCGAGCTTTGTTGCAACAGTTTCAGCGAGTTCACCGCTTCATTGAGAATTTCCACATCCGATTGCAACGAGCGCAGATCCTTGGCTTTGGCGGAAGGCTGTACAACTTGCGGGGATTGAGTTGGCATGACATTCACAGGAAAGTCTGCCGAATCCGGCTCAGCGAAAGCATTATCAGACACAATATCAGCGCTGTCAGGGCCATCAGCCGACTCATCCGCATACGGCAGAATCGAAAAATCGTACACGGCGCGTCGGTTGATGGAATCGTTGCCAACCGAGCGGTTATCCACCAGCCGATAATCCACCGGCAACGCGGATGAACCATCGGAGGCATTGGAAGCCGGTGCGCCCGTCGCTGGCGTGTTTTGCATCAAGGGCTTGATTTCCTGGATGATCCGCAGGGCGGCGTCATAACGGCCAATCAGCTTTTCGGTCTGCGCCAAGCCAATGGCAATATCAACATCATCCGGGTACTTGTGCCGCAAATCGGTAAAGAATTCCTTGGCCTCAAACTTCCGGCCACTCCACAAAATAATATACCCCTTGCCCACCAGCGCATCGCGATGTTCCGCGTTTTGCCGCAGCACTTCTTCAAAGGCGTTCATCGCCGGGCCGTACTTGCGGTCGTAAGACAACAACTTGCCATACGTGGCCAACACATCCAAGTCGGATGGATCATCCTGCGTCATTTTTTTCAGCAACGCAATGTTGTTATTTCGCTGATACGCATTCGACAGCATCAAGCCCAGCCATTCGCGCTTGATGGTGCTGTCGTCCGCATACCGCTTGACCAGGATGCCGTAGGTTTCAACCGCCTCTTTATAGTAGTGTTTATCCTTGGCGTAGGCGCGCGCTACGGTTAACCAGATGGCTTTGTTCTGCGGATAGAGGTCCACCACGCTTTGGTAGACCGGAATCAAATCGGTGGTTGGCTGGTGCCATTTCAGCACTTCCTCAATCCGGCTCTCCCACAACTCGGCATTCTCCGGATCCTCTTTGCCCAGTTCTACATACGCCTTCAGTGCTTCCGGGCGGCGGTCGTTCTGCCAGGACAAAAATTCCGCATACGCGGTTTTGATGGTGAGATCATCGGGACTTTCGGCCAGCATTTGCTGAAACAACGCATTCACTTCAGTGGAACGGGTTTTATCCGTTTTGATGTAATTCAACAATTCTTTCTGAACGCTGATGCGATCACCCAGGCGCTCATTCGACAAAGCTTGCTGATAGGCTTGGACGGTTTCGGCAAAACGATTTTCTTCTTCGGCGTAATACCGGGCCAACCGCACAGAGACTTCGGCATTGTTGGGCGCTTCCAGCATCGCCTCTTTATAGAGGTTCTCGATCAGGTTGGGCGCGGGCATCGCCTCCGGCTCAAGATGCAACTGCCGCAGGTATTCGGCATATTCCAGCTTTTCATCGGCAGAAAGCAATCCGGCCTCGTACAAGCGTTGAAAACGCTCCACCGCTTCGGGCATCCGGTAAACACGCGTGAGCGCGCGCGCCGCTCGCAACTGTACATCCTTTTGCCGCTGGATCGAATCCGGCAGGAGTTGATCCCACTTCAGCGCATCCGCATACAAATCCAAATCGAACGCCAAACCCGCCATGGCCTTGATGAAATCCACATCGCGGGCAATCGCCGTTCCCTGGACCGCTTGCGAGACATCCGCATACAGGGCCTGCGCTTTTTGTTTCTGGCCGCTCTTGTACAAGGCCCGGGCCGAATCCAGCTTCAATGCCAGGTTCCGGTTACTTTCGTCTTTCAGAACGGTGTTGTACAGTTCCAGCGCCTGATCCGCATGCCCCGTCTGAGAGAGCATCTGCGCGTATTCGGTCATAAACTTTTTGTCGGCGTGATATTTATTGGCAATCGGGCTGGCGTAACGCAGCGCATCCATCGCATTGCCCTGCCAGAACAACGCTTCGGATAATTTTTTCGCCACCGCCGCATCCGAGGGGTTGAGATCGTAGGCATGTTTCAGCAACGAAATCGCATCATCCCGCCGCGCCGCATCCCAGCTCCAGAGTTCACCCAGGGTGGAAAGCGCTTCGAGATTGTTGGCATTCAGAGACAGCACTTTCTGAAAAGCGCCCTTGGCTTTCTCGAAATGCACCGGGCTGCCTTGCTTGTAATTCGCTCGAGCCAGCCACAGCCAGGCCTGTTCACTATTCGGCGTCTGCT
>CAZXUP010000019.1:3079-11237 GCA_964643815.1 uncultured Vampirovibrionales bacterium | reverse complement strand
GAAAGTCGTCCAGCACGAACGAGGCGGGGCTGTTGCCGAGCACTTCCACCGCTTCCTTGCGAGGTGTAGCTCCCGCGACCAGCTTGCTGCCCGAGACGTCGAACGATTCCTTCAAGCCTTCGAGAGCCTCGTTGCCTGCGAGCTTCTGCTTCACGTCACCGCCCAGTTTCATCCAGCCGTAGGGCAGCCGGTCCTGCTTCACCGCCTGCTCGAAATACGGCAAGGCTTTGGCGATATATCCCTTTTGGTAGTTCGTAATCCCGGTCTGCAAAGTACCGGATTGTGCAGGTGTTGAGGCTGTCGATTTCTTGGGCGCCGTCGGTTTTCCTGCCGACAATAACACCTCCGGCTTTTTCGTCGGTGCCTTGGCTTGCTGCGCCAACACAACGGCATCCGCACCGATGGCAACACCAATGCTAATGGCCAGAACAAGCCCAATCCACGGCTGTTTCACACTTGTCATACACTCGCCACGCTAACCAACTCAATCCCGAGCCGACTCACTGCCTCAGGAGATGATCGCTCACCTCCTCAACATTATACTCTTTATTCCCCAATCAGTGTACGAAATGCCTTACTCTCAACTGGTTCGTGCAAACGCAAGCTCAGCTGATCCACCGTCTTCAGGTCCAGTCCGTCAAAGTAGATCAGCACCACCGGGTTGCCGTAGTAGGTAGAGACATCAATCACTTCGCCCGGATAACGCTCGCCCTGCTGGCCACCATCCCAGTACAACTGGAGCCAGACCTTTTGGCGCGGCTGAAGATTGGTTCTGGCCTTCAGGTTCACAATCACACCCAGTTCGCTGATTTCCTGGGTCATCCCCTGCACGGGCGGGCTGCCGTCCACCGGCGTGACGGTACAATTCATGAACTTGCTGACCGACGGGGCCACCCGCACCAGGCGCTCTTTGGGGCGATAAATTTGCTGCAGCAAGTCCAGACGCTGCTGCTGGGCCATCTGGACAAACTCGAGGCCTGCCTTCAGCTGACCGCCGCCCACATCTTCCACGCGTTTCACTGTGGCCTGCAATTCGCTGATGGCGCCAGACGGCCATTGGATCCGAATCTTCAACGGCTGCCCCAGCTCCAGACGAATGTCTTTTTTGAGGAAGACCGAAATGCCGCTTTCGCTGACTTCGTTGGAAAAACCAATCACAAACTGGTTTTCGATGTTCAGCACACAAGATAAGGTTGCCCGGAAACGCGGCGCGGCGCGACGCAAAGGCGCTTCCACGGCTGATGATAGCCGGAACGGCGTCAGCAGCAAATTCCAGAAGGACTTGGGCGTGTCTTCGTACACATAATCTTCCGCCCAGATTTCAGCCGAACCAAACATGTGCCGCACCAGCTTCTGATGCTGCTCTTCGGTGCGGTTAACCACCTGGAAGCCGACATAATGACGGTTCTGGTCATCCACAATACTGCGGACCGCCTGAACAGACAGAAGGGTCGTTTCGTTGATGTCCCAATCCATGATTTTGAGCATCACGGTTCCGGACACCGGCACCGGCTCATCAAACACCAGGGCCACACCGCTCTCGCTGATATTGGTGGTATAGCCGACCGCAATCGAACCATCCAGCAGTTTCAGTTCGCAACGGATGCGACGGAAGATACGCGGCGTCAGGCGGAACTGCGGACGCTCTTGCGCAACATAAATGGCGCCCAGCAGCAAGATGAGGTTGTACAAGGCCCAAAACAGGTTGGCATAAATCCCGCCCGCATACTCCGGCGTGTAAATCGCGCGGGTAATCGCCATGCCGATACCGACAATCGTCAAGGCCGCAATCAACACCTGCGGAAACACGATCCGCCAGTTGAAGTTGAGTTGTTCCGTCAGGCCGCCCTTGGGCGTCACACGAAACTTGGCGCGCCCCGGCGACAGGAAGGTGAGAAACGTGGTCAGCGACAAGTACACGCTGAAGGCGGTTTCATAGACTTCTGACCAGAAGCTGTGCCGGACACCGCGCGATACGATGGTATAACCCACGGATGTCGCCAGGAAGCTGGGCAGGTAGTAGATCAAGACTTCGATAAAGCCGGAGTTGATGGTTTTGTAGCCAAAGAGCAGGAAAAACAGCGGCGCGATCATGAAGATCAATCGCGGCAGACCGTGGAAAAAATACCAGATGCCGGTAAAGTAGCAAAGCCGTTGGGCCAACGACAGTCCACGCGCAAACATGGGGTTTTCCAAGCAATAAATCTGTGTCATGCCACGCGCCCAACGCAGGCGTTGCTTGATGACATCGGCAAAGCTGTCCTGCGCCATCCCGGCTGCCAAATCGCGGTTGTAATACAGCGATTTCCAGCCCTTGCCATGAATGCGCATGCCGGTGTGAACATCCTCGGTGATGGTTTCCACCGCGAAACCGCCGACGCTTTGCAAGGCTTCCCTACGGAAAAGCGCCCCGCTACCCGCAAAAAACGCCGCGCCCCAATAGTCGTTGCCCGGCTGAATCACATGGAAAAACAAATCCTGCTCGTTATTGATTTCTTTAGCCGACAGCAAATTACGCTGAAACGGATCATCGGTAAAGAAGTGCTGTGGCGTTTGCACAAAGCCCAAACGCTGATCGATAAAGAAACCGACGGTTTCATGCAGGAAGTTTTTGCACGGCACGTGATCGGCGTCGAAGACCAGGATCAGTTCGCCGTTACTATACTGCATGGCGTTGTTTAAATTGCCCGCCTTGGCGTGGGTGTTTTCCACCCGGTTGATGTAATGAACGCCCAAGCGCTCGGCCAACTCTTTCATCTCGGCCCGGTTGCCGTCATCACACAGGTATACTTCCTTTTTAGGGTAATCAATGCTTTTGCAACCCACCAGAGAACGATAGAGAACGCTGACCGGCTCGTTGTAGGTACAGACCATCACATCAACACTGGGCAATTGCTCGGGCGTAAAGCGCGAAAGACTGATCGACTGATGCTCGCTCTGCCCCCACACCTGAAAATAACCGATCAGCATGGCAAAAAACGCCAACACCTCGGCCCCATAAATCACAATCGTAATAGCCGCTGCCAGGGGAGAGCTGAGATCGAGCGTTTCAAAACCCCGCCACAACAAGTGACGCACACTGGTAAACACGGTTAGCAACATCACAAACCGGCGCGCCCTGGGAAAAAACATGGCTGTCAGCAACATGCCAATGATGAGCGCACAGGACAGGAACACCTGCACCATCAAGGGCAATAGCAGCGAAACATTCGGGAAAAGCGGCCTGGACAACACGCCGTGATATGTGGACGCGTAATCGGCAATGGACGATTCGGACGTGAAGGCCGCCGTGACCGGATCTTGCATGGGAATGGTGGAGAACCACCACAAAATACCCATGCTGCCAAGCACCAGCAGGGCCACGACCAAAATTTTTCGAGCCATCGCGTTCATGAAAAGGGGCTTTTTAAATGCTCACCAAAACCGCATCCGGCACGCGCAAACAAACACCTCCGGGGACGGTACTATCATCATCCCCGTTGGGAAAAACAAGAACACCCTTCAGATGATGGAGATTACACCCAACTTTGGGCGTGCTTGGTCACAAACGGAATGTACGGCGTCCGCCCCAAAAGCGCAGACGCTGCCAACCAAAACGCCAAGCCCCACAGCCCCAGCCAGACCACCAGCGAAACCACCGGCCCCACCGTCTGCATCCAGGAAGAAACCACGGTCAAGTGGGCTAACTTCAGACCCGCCAGCACAAGCCCATGCAAAGACCAGAGCAGCGCAACCGCAAGCAAAATAAAGCCATTCAGGATCAGGGCCGTCATGATATGGTAGCGCACAAAATAGGGCGCTTCACGGCATGCCTGCCCAACCAGCAGCCAATACAAGCCCGACATCAATACCAGCACCAGCAAATGAAACCGAAATGCCAGCAGCATAATGACCAGCACCAGGCCCATAATCAACATTGTCGGACCCGATTTGAATGCCGCCTTATTCAGCCGCCGGCGAAGCAGGAAATTATACAGAAGACCCAGCAATATCAACAGCCAAAGCGCGTCCAACGGGGCGGTCATCGCAAACGTCAACAGAAACGCAAGCAATAAGTAGAACAGAGCCGAAAAAAGCTTCAGCCCATGGCCATCGGAATTATTTTTTGAAAAATTCACTACTTTGGAGTCGCGCATGACTCCAGACTACCCGAAAGCATCGCCTTGAAACAAGGGGCTTGGCACAAGAGGCATAAAGCAAGCCAGCACGTTTTCAATTCACGCTTCTCTTTCTACCCAACTGGCGGCTGCAAAAACGTGTGAGAAACCGGTAAAATAACCAGGCAGCGACGCGAGGGATATCGCTGCAGCGACCCTAATAGGCCCTTCTGTTATGCGAGGAAAAAGAGAGACGCTTGCAATGCAGGCCCTGACCAATAAACTGCCGTCCGAACTAAAGGCAGAAGCGTTAAAACCTTTCTACAACAGGCTTATCCTGCTGCTAGGCACGGTGATACTGCTGATTAGCACAGTCGCCCTGCTTGGACACTGGGTTGATCTTCCATGGCTGTACACGCTGGAAACTCAACCCGATGAGACTTCCATGCCCGTACCCACTGCAATCAGCTTGTTTTCCCTGGGAATCGCCATTCCTGCCATTTTAGACAACCGCCCTTACGAAGAAAGGCCCCGATGGCTTTGGGCTGTTCGTTATCTTTCCCTGCTGGTCCCGGCCTGCACGGGATTCTATTGGCTATTTGCCTATCTGGCATCGCCTCAGTTCGGCTTTCTGGATCTCAGCACCCATGGCTTGAAGGAAGTGTCTTTCATCACGGCCACCTTCTTGCTGCTAACGACTTTTGCCTTGGGCAATTTTCTGGCCCGCCAGCATTTTGAGAATATGATTGTCTACCTGGTCGATATTCCCGGCCTGCTGATTTTTAACATTGGACTGCTGGCCCTGGTGGGGCACCTGTTTGAAACCCCTCTGCTTTACGGCTACCGCATGGCCTTGCCCACCAGCATTGTCGCGTTATTAACCGGCATTATTATCCTCATCGGCACCTTACCGTTTCGGGGTTTGTTGATTCCCCTCCTGTCCCATCTTCCCAAGGCGCGCCTGATGGCCTATTCCTCTTTTGTCATCGGGTTATCCGTTCTATTTTTAGGCTGGAGCGGGATTGCCCTGGTTTTAAAATACGGCGACTTCGGGGACAAAATCTTAAACCTTGAACTGCGACAGCTTTGTACCGCAGCCATTTTGCTAACCAGTGCCGTGGCAATTGGCATGAAGGTTATTGGACTGCGGGCAACCCGCTATTTCAGCGAAGCCACCTACTATGCCCAACAACAGCAAGAAGTGGCTAGACAAGAAGCCGTCACGCGCCAGATTGTCCAGATTGTTCACAGCGGACTTGATTTGGAAGAGATCTTTCAGAAAATGGCAAACAGTCTGGGTGTTTTTCTGGCAGCCGATCGGTGCTTCATTTCCCGATACGACTCCAAAGCCAAGCTGCTGAACCCACCGACCCGGGAATACCGATCCTCTTCTGCCATAAAAACCATGCTGGATGCCGACCTCGACGAATGGAGGGTGGCCAGCAACTGCGCAGATTATCTCTGCAATGAAAAAGAACCGATTCCGTTTGCGCCGCAGGTGCCGAACCTATCGACTGAAACCAAAACGTATCTTGAAAAATTGCAGGTCCAGTCTGGCTTGGCCTGCGCCATTTCCTACCGAGGAAACTGTATGGCTGTGCTGTTCATTCATCAGGTCAACCGGGCGCGCACCTGGACGGACATTGAAAAGGCCGTCATCAATATTGTGGCCAATCAGTCCGCCATCGCCATTTCTCAAGCGGAACTGTACAACCAGAAAGCGGAAACCGAAGCCCGTAAAACCGCCATGCTGGAATCTTCCCTGGATGCCATCATCACGATTGATCAGCACAGCAACATTGTGGAATGGAACGCTGCCGCGGAACGCATCTTTGGGTATCCGAGAACGGAAGCCATCGGCAAGAATATGGCTGAGCTGATTATTCCGGAACAATATCGGAAAGCCCACTTTCGGGGGATTGCCCATTATCTCGCCACCGGGGAAGGGCCTTGTATCGGCAGGGTGATTGAAGTAGAAGCATTGCGGGCAGATGGCACGGAATTTATATCGGAACTTGCCATTGCCCGGACACCCATCGAAGGCGCTCCCCTGTTTACAGGCACCATGCGCGACATCACGGAACGGAAACGGGCCGAGGCAACGATATGGGACAGCCAACAACAATTGGCCGAAAGCAACCGGGACTTGGAGCAATTCGCCATTATTGCCTCCCACGACTTACAGGCGCCCTTGCGGAAAATCCAAATCTTCAGCGACCAGGTACTGGCCAATGAAGCAGGCAACCTGAAACCGGAGAGCCGGGATTTGCTGGCACGCATCAATCGCTCCGTCATGACGGCGCAAACTCTGGTTCATGACCTGCTGGCTTTATCCAAAGTCACAAAAACCGGGCAGCCTTTCCAGAGACTCCCGTTGGCGCAGGTGCTGAACCGGGCGCTCTCCAACCTGGAGGTTCAGATTCATGAAAAACACGCGCGGGTGGAACTCGGCAATCTGGTCACCCTCCGGGGAGACGCCCGCCAGCTAGAACAATTGTTCCAAAACCTGATCGAAAACAGTCTCAAGTACCAGCCTCCGGAACAGATACCGGTCATCAAAATTCATTCCAACTGCGACAACAACCAAACATGTGAAATCGTTGTCGAGGATAACGGGATTGGCTTTGACGACAAACAAGCGGAACAAATTTTTCAGCCCTTTGAGCGTTTACACGGAAAGGCCAGCCCGTATTCGGGCACAGGCGTTGGCTTAGCCATCTGCCGACGTATCGTCGAACGGCACGGCGGCACCATTACGGCCAGCGGGAAACCGGGCCAGGGCGCCACATTCACCATCCGGCTGCCCATCATAGCGGCAGAGTTGAGGCCTGCCATTTCGACTGCATTCAGCGTCAACTGAATCTTCTTAAAGCTTCGTCATGCCAGGGTTTTAACTCTACGGCTTCTCGATGGCCCGCTTGGCGTTTTGCATCATGGTGGGAAGATCTGCTTTCACCGCACCCAGCAACAGGCTCCGCGGAACCAGCGGCCCCGGGTCCAATTTCAATGTGTACGTCAAAATCGTCTTGCTGCCGTTCTCCACCGGCAACAGCTTCCAGGACCCCTGGATATCCCTGAAGCTGCCACTCACCCGTTTAAACCGCAGTATGTTGGGCGGCGAGAGATCTTGTTGCAGCACGTAGTTGAACGGCGGCAGCAAGCGGGTCATCAGCACGCTGAATTCGACGTTCTGCTTGTTGCCGGTCCAGGACAACAGCTTGACCTTCTTGACCTTGCGCTCTTCCTGCATCAGTTTTTCCGGGTTGGATACCACGCTCCAGACTCGCTCGGGAGGCTTTGGAATGAGAATCTTGGCCTCAACGAAAGGTAGCGTGTTAGCGGACACCACATCTTGCGTGACGACCACTTTACCCTTGGTCAAATCATCCCACTCCGTCGTATTCACTTTGGGATCGTCCGCCCAGCCGCCAAAGGCAACGCATGCAAGCCCCACAGCAAGCACAAAGCCCCACAATCTTTTCGGGAGTCTCTGCGGCATCTGCAAATTCAATGGAACATTGAATATCATGCAATTTTCTCCACACTTTGCCGGATCAGCATTTCAGTAATACTATATAAACTTCCTATAGTTTCACAAGTTGCGCAATCAACCATCCTGAGCAATCCTTCATGAGCAATCCGTTTCAGTTGCAAAGCAGGCCCATGGGCAAGCAAAAATCGGCATCGCCGCCAAAACAGCGCGTCAATATCACGCTTTGGTTGGGGCTTTTGACCGGCAGCATCATCATTCTGCTGCTGTTCGTCTGGGCCCTTCGGCAAACCGGTGTCGGACTGCCCGGTCCGCTGGCAGGTCTGACAACCCCGCTCCATTCCGACCGGATTTATATCGCGCAACCCGGACTGGCGCAAAGCGACGCCCGCGCACTGTATCGAAAGGCGCTCAATCATCTGGAAAACGGGAGCTATGATGACGCCCTGGGTTCATTTAAACGTCTGGAACCCATCTATCCCGGGCTAATCGATTTTCTCTGGCTGCACCAGGCCGAATGTTATATCGGCCAGGGCAACGAATGGGCCGTGCAAAAAAAAGCTCGCGACCC
>CAZXUP010000019.1:0-3069 GCA_964643815.1 uncultured Vampirovibrionales bacterium | reverse complement strand
TCAAAACACTGGCCCTGTACAAAATCGGACAATCCCAGTTTCGCGGCAGCGAGTGGGAAAAAGCCAAAGCAACTTTTGACAAAGTACAACAAACCGCACCCGACAGCACTTACGCGACCGGCAGCCTTTACTATCAAGGCGCATTGCTTGCCAAGGACACCACCACACAGGCGCAAGCGATTGCCCCATTGAGAAGCTACCTGCAACAATGCCCCGACTGCAAATTTAGCGGCGAAGCCGCCAGCCTGCTGGAAAAACTGCTACCCAGCCCAAGCCCGGACGAGCATGCGCTGATTGGCTTGGCCTATGCGGCCAGCTCGAAAGACCTGCAAAAGACGTTGGCGCACTTGCAAAAAGGCCCGCAAGCAACCACGTGGCTGGCTCTGGGCACCAGCCAAATTCAGGCCGGACAAAAACCGGCGGGCGTTCAAACCCTGACAACCGGCTTGCCGCACGCCAAAGATACCGATCAGGCAAGACAGGCCGTTGATCTCATTCTCGCAAACAGCGCTTCCGCCAGTGGGGCGCTGACCGCATTGCAAAACAAGCATTTACCGCTGGGTGGCGACTATGTCTTGTGGAAGCTGGCCGAACTGAATCCAGGCAGCGCCGCAAGCTATTACCAGACCCTCCTGAACCAATATCCGAAAAGCGATTACGCGCCCGAGAGCGGTTGGAACCTGCTGTGGTCACTCTTGTCCGGCGGACAAAACAGTCAATATCTGTCGCAAGCGCAAATTTATATTTCCAAATATCCTTATGCGCGCTCCGCGCCCAAGGTGTTGTTTTGGCAGGCCAAACTACTGGAAAAAACCAACCTGGCGGAAGCAGCAAAAACCTACCAGCAGATTACCCAACACTATCCAAACAATTATTATGCGTTTCGCGCGCAAGGCCGCTTGAACGCCTTGGCAGGCAAGGCGGATTCGGGCTGGCTCACACTTGCCGGTCGCCCATCCAGCTATCCGGGCCAAGACACGGACTTGGCGGCACTCAATATCTTGCCGCCTGCCAGCACCTTTGCTGCCGATAGCCAGGGAAAATTTCTGCGCAGTGCCGCCACCGAATTGCAAGCCATTGGCGCCACGGAAGACACCAAGCTGTTGGTCACGGAAGCCACCGGCAGCCTGCCCACAACCGTTGAAAGCTGGGCGTACCAGGTGTCGGGAGATCGCGCCAAGGGACTGCGGACGATTCGGGACGCGCTGGACGCCCGCAGCAAAGAAGCGTTTTTATCATCAGGCAAACAGGCCGCGCAACCCGTCAAAACACCGGTCGGCACAACGGATGAACTAAAACTGTTGTATCCGGTCTATTTTGCCGACAGCATCACCCCGACCGCACAAACACAAGGACTCGATGCGTTTCTGGTGCAGGCATTGATGCGGGAGGAAAGCTATTTCAACGAGTTTGCCATCAGTGGCTCGAATGCGCGTGGCTTGATGCAACTGCTGCCCACCACCGCCAAAGAAGTGGCCGGTTGGGAAAAGATGATCGGTTTTGATACAGCGGACCTGTTTACGCCCGCAATCAACACCCGCCTGGGTTCACGCTATCTGGCGTTTTTGCACCAGCAGTTCAACGGCAACTCGATGCCCGCGGTGGGCGCTTACAACGGCGGCCCCAACGCCATGAAACGCTGGGTTCAGGGCTCGCCGTATTTCGCCAGCGACCCGGATATGTTCATCGAGCGGATTCCATACGAGCAAAGCCGTGACTACATCAAGAAAGTCTTCGGCAGCTACTGGAACTATCGCCGCCTATACGATTGATTCAATATGCGACCGACTGACTTTCCGCATTGCAAGCTGCTACTTTGCAAACCGGCCCGACTTGCTGTAACATGAGGCAACGTTAGTGTAGGAATGCCAATAAGTCATGTCACAGTACGGTACGTTCGTTTTAATGCTCCACAGCCATCTGCCGTTCTATCGTAAGGCGGGAATGTGGCCTTTCGGCGAGGAAAACCTCTATGACTGCATGGCGGAAACCTATATTCCCCTGCTCAATGCGTTGAATGAGTTGAAAGAAGAAGGCGTGAAAGCACACGTCACCGTTGGGATTACGCCCATTCTGGCAGAACAGTTGGCGGATGAGCATCTGCAAAACGGGTTCATCACATACATCAATACCCGCATTGAAGCCGTGCGTCAGGACACCGAACGCTACCCCGATCCGAAAGTCCCACACTCGGATCATCTGGCCTTTCTGGCAGATTACTATCACACGCACCTGAACAACCTGTTGAACGATTTTGTTCAGAAATACGATAAAAATCTGGTGACCGCGTTTAAAGCATTGCAAGATGCAGGCTGCGTTGAAATTACCACCTCGGGCGCCACCCACGGCTTTTTGCCGTTGCTGGGCACGGATGAAAGCATCCAGGCGCAAATCAAAACCGGCATTGAATCGTACAAAAAACATTTTGGCCGCGATCCGCGCGGCATCTGGCTGCCCGAATGCGCCTACCGCCCAGCCGAAGAACAAACCGACGCCGAAACCGGCGAACGTGTGTTGCGTCCGGCCATTGAAGCCTTTTTATACGAAAACGGCATCCAGTACTTCTTCACCGAATACCATGCCATCGAAGGCAGCACGTCGGCTGAAATCCGTCGCGATTTTGGCGTATACCGCGATATTCAATACATTCCGCTGCCCAACCGGGAAGCCACAGGACTGACGACGCATGAGGCCTATTGGCTCAAAAATTACCCGGTGGCGGTATTGGGACGCAACAACCGCGCCAGCTTCCAGGTTTGGTCAGCCGCGCATGGGTATCCGGGCGACGGGCTGTATCGCGAATTTCACCGAAAGGATTCCAACTCGGGCATGAAATACTGGCGTCTCACCAGCAAAGATGCCGATCTCGGCGCAAAAATGCTGTACGACCCGGTGCTGGCCTTCAAGCAAACCAAGGCGCATGCCGATCACTTTGTCAGCCTGGTCTACGATTTGCTGAAAGAGCGCCATGAAAAAGAGCCGGACCCGAATGCGGTGGTCATGGTGTCGTTTGATACCGAGCTGTACGGCCACTGGTGGTTTGAAGGCGTCCACTGGCTGAAGCATGTG
>CAZXUP010000018.1:17789-18594 GCA_964643815.1 uncultured Vampirovibrionales bacterium | reverse complement strand
CCCTGTTTGAAATGGTGGAGATTGGCACACCGGTTGAGGTGGTTTACGAGCCTGTTTTGATTCGGCAAAACGGCAGTGATATCCGGCTGATTGTCTATGCAGACCGCTTTAAGCAGGGTATGCCAACCCTGGAGAAGCTACAGGCCGAAATTTCTAAGCAATATCCCGGTGCAACAGTCGATGCGAGCAAGATCCAGGCCGCTTTACTGGCTCCCACCGAACGCCCGGTGGTTGTCGGGCAGATAAACGCCTTCCCACCCGTCACGGCAACCGAACCGCCGCACAAAGAGCAAAAAGACGAAAAAAGCCCGGTTTTCGAGCCATTGGAGCTACCCACTTCCAGCCCGCCTCCCAACCACTAGCCAGGGCTGGCTTCGCGACTTTAATGCCCCCTTCCGCAAGACTCCGCAGGGCTTGCCGGGGAAATGTTAACTTTCTTCCGAAAAGGACATCGTTTATATCGCCCCAGGCGCAATTCGATCTTTCGGATTGTTTTTATTTAAATATCCCACTAAATCAGAGAGAGCATTATGTCATTTAATAATATTTCGGGCATGCTGCCTGGACTATTTCAAAGTTCATATGCATCCGCGCTGGCAAAAATCACGACGCCGGGCGGTGGTGCAGGCGGCGTCAGCAATCTGGCCGGACTGATTTCCGGCGGTGCGCCCGGAACCAACCCGTTAAATCCGTTGCAAGGCGCCACTGCCACATCCGGATTAGGCCAGTTTGTCGGCGGTTTGCTGGCAAGTAACGCAGCGAGAAAAGCAGGTCTTTTACCTCCAACAGGCGGTGCAGCCGGTGT
>CAZXUP010000018.1:13912-17779 GCA_964643815.1 uncultured Vampirovibrionales bacterium | reverse complement strand
GTGCTGCGGGAGCCGCACCAGAGCAGCAAATGCTTGCTCAATTGATGGCGATGTTCAGTATGCTGCAATCAGCCTTAGCGGGCGGCGGCGGCGCAGCCCCAGCAGGGGTACCAGGCGCTGCACCGGGTGCTATCCCTGGAGGCATACCGGGAGCCACAGCCAATCCGTTTGCACCCACCCCAGCCGGACAACCGGCAGTCGGTGGCGCGTTCCGGAGTCTCGGCCCGGCAGGTTTCGCAACCATTGATCAATCGCTGGGCCAAGTATTAGGCGGTATCTTTACCAGCCTGCCAATGGTGAAGTTATAAAAATAGCACCGCTATAAAAATTTGATTCCAGATTAGTCCAGATAAAGACCCGAGCGAAAACTCGGGTCTTTATCATGGCGTCAACGCACTTAATTATCAGAGTCGTTGTTGAACGAAACACTCCGTGACGGGTCGCTTTCATCTTCTGATGAGCGAACCAACCGGTCATCATCAATCGGCGGACCAACCAACAGGCCGCAGGAAATGAGGTCCGTCAGGCGAAACGCCCACAGGACGGTGCCACAGCGTCCATTTTGAAACAGGGTGAAATGGGTTTCGTTCAGGTCTTGCACACGTCCCCGCAGTGGATTATTAAAACCGTTGATATACACAAAAATATCGCCACCGGCGTCAAATGCAGATTTCAAAAGTGATTCAAACATGACTGTCCTCCCGCGTCCTGCGCGTTATCGCTTCACCATTTGTCGCTTGTTGCAATCGAACCCGGCGCTCGTCTGCGTCATCAACCGAAAACATGTAAAACACGCAAATTCATTTCCGGTGGATATCAACCGCAGCGATGCCGCTCTGCCGCTTTCCGTTATGAATGAGATGACGAGAAGGGATCATTTTTGTTCGTCAACCGGTGATGAAAAAGAAGAAGCCCGGCGAAGCTCTGCACGGCAAAAACCGATTGGAAGCCGGATTGCTGGATAACTGGTATTACCCGGTAGGGTAATTGAACCTGATATGTTTATTCCCTACCATAATCGAAACTCGTAAACAGCCGAATTGGGATGCGCTAAAAGGCGAAGGGCGCCGGGAGCCTACAAGGTTTTGGCTTGACCGTCTGGTGTTTTTTGATGTTCGTTTTTTCGGATTCATTGTTTGGCGCAGCACACCGGCAAACCGCTTCATGGGACAACGCCTGATTTATCGGCACAAATAACGACACAACGTCGTAAGTCTGGAGATGAGTAGTAAGGAAGCATGAAAGAAAAGGAGAGCAGGAAGAGATGACAAAGAAAAGTTTATTGGCCCTGGCCGCCAGTGTGGCGCTTGTGGCTGGCACCATCACCGCCTATGCGGCAGGCGCGGCTTACAGCGATGTTCAGGGAAGCTGGGCACAGCAGGATATCAACAAGATGGTGGGATTAAACGTGATGACCGGCTATGACGACGGCATGTTTCATCCCAACGCCTGGCTCACCCGGACGGAATTCAGCAACATGACGCTGAGAACCCTGGGCTTGCCGCCGCAACAAATCAGCGCGCTTCCCAGCGTCAACAACCTGTGCAACAACTACTGGCGTTTTGGCACCGTCGATAACGTCACCTGGATCAGCGCCTACCCAAACGGCGTATATCGCCCGGAAAGCCCGATTCGCCGGGTTGAAGCCTTGGCGACCCTCGCTGGTGTGCTCAACAAACCCCTGGTCAGCGAAGCCGAAGCCGAGAAAATTTTGTCCCGCTTTTCGGATGCGGATCAGATTCCGACCAATGCCCGCCGCGAAGTGGCCACGGCCATCGAGTACAATCTGTTTGCGGCTGACCCGGCGCACCCGGATATGATCATGCCCCTACAGCCCGCAACCCGGGCCGATACAGCGGCGTTGCTGGCCAACCTATACGATAACCGCGATATTGCAGTTGTGCAAAATGGCGTTGTTGTCGCGCAAGTGCAGCCAGTTTTCACAACCACCGGCACCAGCGCTGTCCGGGAAGTTCCGGTAGTTACATCACCCGCGGCGCCCACACAGGTTTGCCCACCCAACATGACACCGGGGACATCGGGCGGAACCTCTTGCGAGCAAGGCTATCTTGGGCTACCGGTTCCGTACCGCAACAGCGCGGACACGGTGAGGGAGTCGGGACCGATCACCCCGGGCCGTCTGATGGTGGGGCAGCAAGCCTCGGCGCCTCTGACTGGCGCCAAAACGTGCAATATCGCGTTTACCGCCACCGTGGCCAAATCGCTTTATTCGGAATACAACCGGCCCGGTGACCCCGTGGTGGTGATTGTCGATCACGCCATCTTCGACACAACCGGCAAAGTGCTGGCTCCGGCTGGCAGCAAGGCGCTCGGCTACATCACCAGCATCGAATCGCATAACCGGTCGAACGAGAACGCGCAAATCGGGCTGGTCCTCAACCAGTTCATCACGCCTGCCGGACAGCGCATTCCCATCAACGCCACCATCGCCAATGCAGACGGCATATTACGGGCTGAAGCCTTGCAAGGGGTTATTTTCAACCCGGAGCACTCCGTCAAAGCCCTGAGCCGGGAAATCAGCACGGCCCAAGGAAGCTGGTACGGTTCAAAACTTGGCAAGATGTGGGTCTTGGAAGAGCCACTGACCACGCTGGTCAGCGCTCAGCCCATCGATCCGATGGAGAAACGCACGGAAGACATCATCATTGGGGTGGGTGACCGCTTGCAGTTGCGCGTCAACAGCGTCGGCATACTTCCAAACTCCAACTAGTTACAAATTATGGTATAGAGAGCGGTACGACGATGCACCCGGTCGGAAGACCGACTGGGTGCTTTTCTTTTGCGAAAATAATTTATGGCTCATCAGACTTTTCCATTCCCCTTTTGACGCAACAGTTCTACTTGCCATTTCCTAAAAACCACCCTAAAAGACCGAATGGAGGATTTTTCGACTGTTTAGGCTATTCTTCGATTTTGCCCCTGCAATTTTTGATGTATAGCGCTATAATGGGATCTATTAGGGAGAAAGATCGGAATTTATAGGCTATTGTCGAGTTTCGGCGATTGCGATTCCTTAGGGCATCATCTAAAATTAAAAAACAAGCATAAACACAAGCACAGTGGAAAGCGAGCGATTCAAGGAGGCTGTCGGCATGTACCGTCAACTGTTGCCTTATCTCAAACGGTTCATTTTCGTGCGCCAGGGGGCGTTCAACCGTTATTACGAGGGAAAACTATTGTCGTTGGATAACGAGACCATTCAGATTCGGTCTTACAAAAAGGATGGGACCGAAGAAGAACTCTGGACGATTGCGTTGGATACGGTTACCGAGTTCTCCATCGGCGGACGCCATCTGGCCGAGCTGGAACTGAAGGTATCGTACGCCTCCCCGGATGAGGTCGGGGCATCCAACCGTTCCAACGTCATCCCATTGCTGGAAAGCACGACGCCACAAGCCGTGGAACCTCAGGTGGATGAACTCTAAAAGAGTGACCTCTAGTTAAGCAAGCGCCTTGTCATTCCTAAGCCTGCACTGTCATTCCCGCGAAAGCGGGAATCCAGGCCAGTCAACTCTGGTTTGAGATCGATGATTTCGCCTCTTTTGTAAGGAGGCGCTTTTCTGTTACAGTTTTGGCATGATCAAACAGCAAATTTTGGCCCAGTTGGCCACGGCGCTGCAAGCCGCATCCCCCGAACTTAACAGCTTAACCATTGACGAGACGCTGCTCTCCGGCTTTCGGCTGGAGCGCCCGCGCAATGCCGAGCATGGCGATTACGCGGTCAACGTGTCGTTTCTGGCCAAGCACACCAAAATGCCGCCGCCCAAAATTGCGGAAGTGTTGCACAAGCACCTGAGCGAGCCATCGTTTGAAGTGAGCGTCATCGGCGGGGATCTCACTTTCAAG
>CAZXUP010000018.1:9241-13902 GCA_964643815.1 uncultured Vampirovibrionales bacterium | reverse complement strand
AAGGTGATGGACGCGCTGATGGCGCAATCGTTGTCAAACTTGCTGCATACCGCAGAACCGGGCAAAAACGATAGTTTGAAAACCGAGCGCATCTTGCTGGAGTACGTCTCCGCCAACCCCACCGGACCGCTGCACATTGGCCATGGCCGTTGGGCCGCGCTGGGCGATTCCATCGTGCGTGTTTTGCGCCACTGCGGCGCGTTCGTCACGCCGGAGTTCTACATCAACGATGCGGGCGTGCAGATGGTTAAGATGGGCTTTTCTATTTTAAATCGGTGTAGAGAAATGCTTGTAGAGGATGGGCGTCTACCTCGTAAGGCACTGGATTATGAGATAGAACTCGCCTATCCAGGAGAGTATATCAACGACATTACACGCAAGTTTTTTTCTACTCAACCTCAAGAAGATATTGACAAGCTAATTTTCTTCTTCACAAGGGAAGGACCTGTTGCAGAGGATCCTAACTCCCATTTCTGGACAGTTCCTATAGGGGTTGTAGGAAACCTTCTTACTCCATTTGCTCGTAATCTTATGCTCTCAGAGCAACGCGCTTTGCTCAATATAATGCACGTACATTTTGAGAATTGGATTTCGGAGGAAGAACATCTTTATAATAAACGTGATGAGAATAAAAAAAATCCTGTTCAACAAGCTTTTCAAAAGCTTAAAGATCGAGGTTATGTATACCCAGAGGCAGATGCTTGGTGGTTTAAATCGACTGAGTTCGGCGATGAAAAAGACCGTGTGCTGAAAAAATCCGACCACCAGTACACCTACCTGATGCCTGACATCGCCTATCACGACGACAAGTTCAACCGCCCGGAAAAATACAACCGCATCATGAACATCTGGGGCGCGGACCATCACGGCTACATCCCCCGCATGCGCGGCGCGATTCAGGCATTGGGACATGATCCCGAACAGTTTGAAGTGCTGCTGGGCCAGTTGGTGAATTTGATTGTGGACGGCGCAAAAACCCGCATGGGCAAGCGTCGCAAAATGCTGACGCTGGAAGATGTCATCCGTGATATTGGCGGCATGGACGACGCGGAACGTCTGGATGATACAAACCCGGCGGTGCAAGCCAAAGTGCAAAAGGGCGTGGACGCCACCCGTTTCTGGATGGTCAGCAAATCCGCTGACAGCGCGCTGGATTTTGACGTGGATCTCGCGGCCTCGGCCAGCAGTGAAAACCCGGTGTTTTACGTGCAATACGCCCATGCGCGCTGCTGCAGCATCCTGCGCAACGCCGTGGAAGCCGCGCCGGATATCGACGCCAAAGAAATGAAAGCGCCATACGTCCAAGAAACCGAGCTGCTGGATTTTGAAAGCAAACTGGATGCCAAGGCGCTGGCCCCGCTGTTTGATTCGCTGACGGAAGCGCGCGAACAGAATGCGCTGAAAACCTTGGTCCTGCATCTGGATGCCTTTGAAGACATTGTAAAAGACGCCGCCCGCATGCGCGCACCGCATTTCATCACCCAATACATGATGGATCTCGCGGCTAACTTCCACTCGTTCTACAACGTCTGCCGCATTTTAACGCCTGATCCAAACCTGACCAAGCCGCGCCTGATGCTGATTCGCACCATTCGCAAAACGCTAGCGCAAGGACTGAATTTGCTGGGCGTCTCCGCCCCCGAAAAAATGTAGGCTAGGCCCGCAGGCTGGTTTTAGATAGGGTTGGTAACATTTCCCTGTCATTCATGGCCCTCTGTCATTCCCGCGCAGGCGGGAATCCAGGCCAACACACTAGCCTTGGAGGGTATTGGCTCCTGCGCTAACTTTCCCTGGATTCCCGCCTGCGCGGGAATGACAGAAATGCTTACCAATTTAATGAAGAGGATGATTGATATGAACAACATGTTGCTTACGCAGTGTTTTGTTGTCGATTTACCTTGCAAGCCACGCTACTTGAAAATGGGATCGTACATTTGGGTGCAATACGTGCCTGTAAGATAACAGCCGAGCGTTCCGGCCCTGAGAGGCCGCTCAAGGCCGCCGGGAACGTATGTAACCTTGCCTATGTTGGCCTTCATCATAAAAAAATCTGTTCCCGCAACGCTGCCTCCTGCTGGCCCATTCATATCGAGCATAAACCCGACAAGATTTGCACCAGACGACAGATACCAAATAACGGCGCCGTTATGCAGCACCACCCCAGGCTTGTTTTCCCACGCTGTTCCCACCCGAGCCCTGATCTGATCTTTCATTTCCTCCGTAATGCAGCCCTCATTTAGGACGTGAGTCGGGCAAATCTTTGCGGCATTGACGTGGTCTCTTATATAGATCGGATAGTTTGCAGCACTTATTTCATCCTTCATCACCCCTTGGTAGATGAGATCGGCCAAGGTGGCGTATGTTTCTTTCCTGACGGCTTCGAGACGTTTATCCTGCTGTGATTGCAGAACTTTGGGCACGGTAAAAGTGATGATGACACCCAGAATCAGTACTACCACTAACAATTCGGCTAATGTGAAGCCCTGGAAGGGGTTATGGGCATATTTAAACCAGTGAATCCGGCTCGGGAGGGGGACGATATCGACAGGTTTCAAAACCTGTTGTCGAGCCGATTTCATGCCAATCATCCTTTTCTCTACCTTCTTTAATCCGCTCAACTCAAATTAATCAACAAGCGCTACCATACTACATTATCGTGCGACACCGCAAAATCTTTAGCAAACCTGTCTCCAACACCTACCCACACCTTCCTGCCAGTCTGTCACTTCCCATATCCCTGTCATTCCCGCGCAGGCGGGAATCCAGACCAGCAAACCGGCTGTAGATAGGGTTGCAACACTTTCCTATCCTTCCTCCAAACTCTCCCTGTTCTCCAAGCTCTCCCGGTCATTCCTGCGAAAGCAGGAATCCATTGCCAGGAATAAGCAGTGGAAGTAAAACTGGACATCTGACAGGTTCGTTTTTCCGCTATTTGAACACGCTACTTGAAAATGGGATCGTACATTTTGGTGCAATACACGGCTGAGAGATAACAGCCGAGCATTCCGGGCCTGATGGGCCGCTCAAGGCCGACGGGCGCGTGTGTAACCTTGCCTATATTGGCCCTCATCATAAAAAAATCTGTTCCCGCAACGCTGCCTCCCTCTGGCCCATTCATATCGAGCATAAACCCGACAGTATTCGGATACATCAGCAAAAACCAGACAACGGCGCCGTTATGCAGCACCACCCCACGCTTGTCTTCCCATGCTGAGCCCCCCAGCTGTGCCCTGATCTGATCTTTCATTTCCTCCGTAATGCAGCCCTCATTGAGGACATGGGTATCGCAAATCTTCACTGCGTTAAAGTGGTCTCTGATGTAGGTGTGATAATTTGAATCCGTTATTTCATCCTTCATAACACCTTGGTAGATGATCTGGGCCAAGGTGGCGTATGTTTCTTTCCTGACGGCTTCGAGACGTTTATCCTGCTGTGATTGCAGAACTTTGGGCACGGTAAAAGTGATGATGACACCCAGAATCAGTACTACCACTAACAATTCGGCTAATGTGAAGCCCTGGAAGGGGTTATGGGCATATTTAAACCAGTGAATCCGGCTCGGGAGGGGGACGATATCGACAGGTTTCAAAACCTGTTGTCGAGCCGATTTCATGCCAATCATCCTTTTCTCTACCTTCTTTAATCCGCTCAACTCAAATTAATCAACAAGCGCAAGCATACTACATTATCGTGCGAGGCCGCAAAATCTTTAGCAAACCTGTCTCCAACGCCTACCCACACTTGCCAGCCCTATCTAAAGCCACTTCCCATATCCCTGTCATTCTCCCAAACCCCTTTGTCATTCCTGCGAAAGCAGGAATCCATTGTCAGGAATAAACGTAAGATTACAGTTGCAGCGTTTGTAAACCTGTATCCCGCAGAATGGATTCCTGCTTTCGCAGGAATGACAGGCCGTTAGTCCCTCTCGAACACGAGCTTGCTGGCCGCCTGCGCGGGAATGACGGAATCACTCTAATTGGCAGACGGCAATGCAATGCGGGAAATAACGTTGTTTTCCTGCTCGGAAACGTACAGCACATTGTTCACGGAATCCAGAAAGAGGTTATACGGCTTGTTCAAACCGGAAACCAGCACCGACGCCTTGCCCGCCGAATTGATGCGAACGATGTTGTTTTGCAGGTAATTGGCCGCGTACAGCTCGTTACTCTTTGCGTTGTACACCAGGCCAATCGGCCCTTTCAAAGTGTCACCCTGGGTGAACACGGTTTTGTCGCCATTGGCGCCCACCCGGTAGATAATATTTTTGGAATAGTTGGCCACATACATAAAGCCGCCCGGCCCAATGGCAATTCCGGTGGGGCCATCATACCCCTTTGAAAACGTCTGCAGCATCAGTTTGGCGTCGGCCGGTGGCGTAGCCGGTTGCACCAGAGGCGCCTGAGCCGCAGGAGCAGCGGCCACTTTCGGCTTGATGCTTGCATGAAGCTCGTCCATCTTTACCTTGGCTTGCGCCGCCTTGGCATCACCAGGCGGAATCTGTCCCAGCACCCGAATCGCATCCTCGGGGCGTTTCAGTTTTTCCAGCGTCAATGCCAGATTGTATTTGGCCAGGCTGTCCAGCGGGCTCAGGCCCACCGCACGCTCAAACATCTTGCGGGCGTCCTCGTACTGCTTCATCTGGAAGTGAATGGACCCCAGGT
>CAZXUP010000018.1:2210-9231 GCA_964643815.1 uncultured Vampirovibrionales bacterium | reverse complement strand
GTAATAGGCATCCGCATAATTGGGATCAAGCTGAATGGCCCGGTTGAAGCGTTTCATGGCTTCCTGACTTTGCCCCTGCGTATAGGATTCAATCCCCAGGTTATAGTTGCGGATGGCTTCGGGAGAGGGTTGCGCAAACGCAGGCGGCAGACTAATCAGGGCACTCAGCAACAAGCCGCTTGCGAGAGATAAAACAGGAAGACGGAACTTCGTAACAAACATAGCGCTCTCCTTTCCACCGAAACAACTCATGCACTCAGTCTCTATTATATAATACGGTCAACGCTTCCGGCGGGGTGATGGCACAGTTTAGTAGGAATCACACTCCTTGCTCTCCACTGAAGAGACCCAACTGAAACTGAAAGACCTGAAACAGGCGCTATCTTACGAGCGCGAGCATCGCTACGTGGATGTGCAGGGGCGCAAGAAAACGTTTTCGCGTTTTGTCTCCGAAACGCTGGGCGATTTAAACCAGATGATCTTGGGCGAAGACAGCGAACTGGATACATTGCAGCGGCGCTTTGAACGCTACCGGGACATGGATCTCAGCGCGCGGATGCAAGCCCTGGAGGCCGTTGAAGGCTTTCTGGAACGGTTTTCCGCCGGAGCCGCACTGCAACGTAAAATAGCCACCACCAAACCAGTCACAGGCGCACAATCCATCCATGAAATGGACGTGCAGTACCTGAAAGGCGTCGGCCCACGGCTGGCCCAGCTACTCAATCAGGTCAACATCCACACCGTCGAAAACCTGCTGTATTACTTTCCGAGACGTTACCTTGATTACAACAACCGGGTCAAAATCGCCGAACTGAAACCCGGCGAAGAGGTGACAATTATCGGCACCATCCGTAGCGTGAGCGCCTACAACGCCAAAAACCGCAATGTGTCGATTGTCGGCATTACGGTGGCGGATGAAACCGGGAGCGCACAGGCAAGCTGGTTTTACGGCAAGGCCAACAAGGCGGCGCTGGAAAGCTACAAAAGCCGCTTCGTCAAAGGCGCGGATGTGATGCTCTCGGGGCGGGTGAAGTGGGATGCCTACAAGCGCATCCCGATGATTGATCGCCCGCAGGTGGAAATTCTCAGTTATCAGGATGCCTCCGGCGTGCAGGAATCCGACTCGCTGCATGCGGGGCGCATCGTGCCGATTTACGCGCTGACGGAAGGCTTAAACCTCCGCTTTTTGCGCAAGGCCATTTATCAGGCGCTACAAGATCATCTGGAAACGATTATCGATCCGATGCCGCCGGAGTTGCTGAAACGTCACCAACTCATGCCGCTTAAAGACGCCTTGCAGCAGATTCACTTCCCGGAAACGCGTCAACTCGCCACCGCCGCGCGGGAACGCCTGGTGTTTGACGAACTGTTTTACGTGCAGTTGCGTCTGGCGCTGATTCGGCAGCAATACAAACGCACCGTTCAGGGCTTGTCGCTCCAGTACAAGCCCGATGGCTATGCAACACAGTTGCGCCATTTGCTGCCATTTGAGCTGACCGGCGCGCAAAAGCGCGTGCTTGGAGAAATCACCGCCGACTTTGCTTCGCCCGAACCCATGTATCGGTTGCTGCAAGGGGATGTCGGCAGCGGTAAAACCGTGGTGGCGGTTTTGGCCTTGCTGGCTGCAGTGGAAAACGGCTACCAAGGCGCGTTGATGGCGCCGACTGAAATCCTCGCCGAACAACACTACCGACGTTGTATCGAATGGCTCACGCCCCTGGGGCTGAAGGTGGGATTGTTTGTCGGGAAGTCCGGCATGCGGGAACGGCGCGAACTGCGCCAAAGCCTGCTCAACGGACAAATTCATATTGCAGTGGGCACCCATGCGCTCATTCAGGATGACGTTGAGTTTGCCAACCTGGGTGTGGTGGTGGTGGATGAACAGCATCGCTTCGGCGTGCGTCAGCGAACGTTACTCAAAAACAAGGGCAACCACCCGGAAATGCTGACGATGACCGCCACACCCATTCCGCGAACACTGGCCATGACGATGCATGGCGACTTGGATGTGTCGGTTCTGGATGAACTGCCGCCAGGCCGCACACCGATTAAAACCACGTTGCTCACGCACGGGCAGCTCAAGCAGGCGTATCAACTGATCCGGCAAGAGATTCAGCAAGGTCGTCAGGCGTATGTCGTATTTCCGTTGATTGAGGAATCGGAGACGCTATCGGCTCGCGCCGCAACATCGGAAGCCGAACGTTTGCAGCAGGAAGTCTTTCCGGAGTTGCGCATTGGGTTGCTGCACGGCAAAATGCGCCCGGAAGAAAAAGACGAAGTGATGACGCGCTTTGCCGCGGGTGAGCTTGATATTTTGGTGAGCACCACGGTGGTGGAAGTGGGCGTGGATGTACCGAACGCCACGGTGATGGTGATTGAAAACGCGGATCGTTTTGGGTTGTCGCAACTGCACCAGTTGCGGGGCCGGGTGGGCCGGGGCAGGCACCAGTCGTACTGCGTACTGGTATCGGACTCTCGCGCGGAAGCAACAATGACGCGTTTGGCGATTATGACCGAAAGCGAGGACGGGTTTTATATTTCGGAAAAAGATTTGGAGCTACGCGGGCCGGGCGAATTTTTAGGCACCCGCCAAAGCGGCTTGCCGGATTTTGTGCTGGCCGACCTGATTGAAGATAAGGCCATTCTGGAACAAGCCCGCACGGCGGCCTTTGCGATTGCCGATAGCCCGGATACCCTGACCCAGTATCCCGAGTTGTTTGACATGGTGTACCAGAAAACAGAAGACACCTTTAGCGTTCTGGGCTCCGGCTAGAAAACGGGTTTCTTTTGCCCGTTCAGTGCCGTCTGGATCAGATCCGTCAGCCTGTCCACCGTAAAAGGCTTACCCAAAAAGCCGTCGAATAACTTTGTCGCCTCTCCCAGCATGTCCTGCAGAGAGTCAACCGAATAACCGGAAAGCAAGAAAATGCCTTTTGTGGGCGGCGTTTTAAGGGCTTTGGCATACTGGGCCACATCCTTCCCATCCCCATCCAGCAGACTGAAATCGGTCAGCACCGCGTCAATTTCACCGCCATCCAACACGCTCCGGACCTCTGGAAGATTTTCGGCAAAATGGAAATCCACTGAATCACCCAGTCTGCGATTCAAAACAATCTCCATCAGACCCCGTGTGCTGGCGTCATCTTCCACCACCAGAACCTGGGGTTTTCCGGCGGCATTGGCGCCAAACTGCGGGCGAAACATAGAAACGGGCGACATCATGACGACGAAAGACCTCTTATTATTTTAACGGCTTGGTGAATGACCGCATTCTGGTTCAGTATCATGTCATGAACCACGGCAGAATCCCAGCCAGTCTCCAAACAGGAGACTTTGCCGCAATCGGCGATTTACCGGATAATAAAAAAGATTCAACCAAGTACGCTGAGAACTATGAGCCAAAAAACAAATGACGGGCCATCCGCTTCGGATGAGTCCAGAAATCGCGACGTATCCGGACGTTATTACGTGCCGTCTTTTCCCATCGGCCAAGGGCAGACCGATTACGAGAAATATCTCCGCACGGTCGAACTGCTCAGCCTGCAAAAGCCACCGGCCCAAATGGCCAGCCCGGAGGAACTGCTGTTCCAGATTACACACCAGGCATCCGAACTATGGATGAAACTGATGATGCATGAGTTGGACCGGGCTTTGGATTTTCTGAAGCAGGATCGCATTGGGATGGCTTGTCGTTCCTTTAAGCTGGTGCACGATTGCCAGCGCATATTGGTTGCGCAGGTGGACTTGATTGCCGCCAACATCAGCATGGTGGAGTACGCCAAAATCCGCATGGCGCTGGGGCAGGGTAGCGGTATGGAATCACCCGGTTTCAACTGGCTGCTGGAATACCCGGCCAAGCTGTGGGACGCGTTTAGTGCCGTGCTCAAAAAGCATAACGTCACCATTCGGCAAATTTACACCGAGTACGAAGTCCGGATTGAGCTACACGCCTTGGCGGAATGCCTGGTGGATTTCGATGATCTGTTTCACAAGTGGCGCAGCCACCACTACAACATGGTGGAGCGCACCATCGGCGCCGACTCCAACTCGTTGAAAGGGCTTTCGTCACAGGTGCTCCAAAAAGGCGTCAAAACGCGCTTTTTCCCGGAGCTTCTGGAATTCCGCAGCATCTACACCAACGAAAGCGGCCTCGCCTATGGAGGCGATCCCCTCCAGTAAGGGAGGAAGGAGGATCAGGATCGGTGCAGGGCAAACCTCCAGCCGTTGCCTGAAAGGCTTACGGATGGGATTAATCGAAGAAGGAACAGGCCCTGCGGATACAAGATTGCGTGAAACTTACAATTTGTACTTGGGGTCCGTTCCCTCCCCCTCCCTGAAAATACCTTCTTTGGAGGACTCGGAAATTCCGAAACGCGGCTACCATGAACATTGAATACCGCGTAGAAATCCACTTGTCGGAAGAGAAGAGTGGTTTGATGGGATTGTACCAGAGCAAAATTCAACCTGCTTCCATTTCAGCAGGGCAAGCGACACCCAGCATCAAGCCAGGCGAGCGCTTGGCGATTGAGCGAAAATTGCTGCAGATGTATCCACGCCTGCAACGCCACGATCTGTTTCCCTGGAACCTGGTCAACGGTCCGCTCATCCCCGATTTTCTGGTTCGCAACACCGGCCCCTACCTCCGCCGGATTGTCATCTTTGGCTGCGCCGACGGCGTGCTGTGCAACATCATTTCGCTGTTGTTTCCCAGCATTGAGGTCGTCGGCATCGACCCCTCGCTGGAAAATATCGCCAAGGCGCGCCTGACGGTCGGGAAGCGCCAGAACATCAAGTTTATCTGCGGCAACGCCGCCATCATGAACGAGATCCCCTGTGACCGCGTGATCTACAACCACTGCCTGTCACGCCTCAAAAACACCTATGCGTACCGCAAACTATTGGTAAAAACCCTGAACTGGCTGGTGGCCGAAGGGGATTTTGTGGTGATTGAATCGCCCCTGCGCCTGGGAAGCTCTTTCAGCCTGCTTCATCAGTTTTGGACCAAGCTAAAGACGGGCAAAAGCCTGACCGCTTGCATGCGTTCGCTGCTGGCCGAAGCCGGCTACCCGAACCCGCTCGTCTACAACTACCAAAAGCTGCCCGGCCTCACCTCCGAGGTGTTTTACCGTTTCTCCAAAGGCTTGACCCTGTCATCCATGCTGCTGCCACCCGAGGGCTTGGCTCAGACTTCAGGTTTTATGCCGGGCTTTGAGCAAACAGTGGCGACACCGGTTTCCGAGTGGCAAGACCTGGGGGATCAGTCAACACACTCGGTTTTGGGCTTCCTGTTTTCCAATTCGTCGAGCGATTTCAGCCATGAGCTGGGATAGACCGACGTCATCATAAGTTTTGTAACCCCTTTTGCCGCTGGCACATCCCCAATTGGGGCGAATTAAGCTATACTAATCTTGCATGAGAGGTTGTCTGCTCCTCTAGAGAGAGTATCAGGATGCAGCATTGCGCTAAATGCAGCAATTACAATTCAAACGAGAGTATTTTCTGTAACCATTGCGGAAATAAGCTCAACAACAACTGCCCTGACTGCGGTTTTACCAACATGCCGCAGCAGGCTTTTTGCGGTAGTTGTGGCAAACATCTGCTGGTCAGTCCCGAGCCTTCGCCGATGGCGCATGCAGCTCCACATTCGCCCCAGGGGGCGCCATTCCCTGGCCATCCGCAGACTACTCAACCCACGCACTCCGCAGCCACAGCCGTTCAATCGACGGTTTCTACACAACAGGCGCAAG
This sequence comes from uncultured Vampirovibrionales bacterium, assembly GCA_964643815.1. Classification (GTDB taxonomy): domain Bacteria; phylum Cyanobacteriota; class Vampirovibrionia; order Vampirovibrionales; family Vampirovibrionaceae; genus CAZXUP01. The sequence goes on along the minus strand of CAZXUP010000018.1, from coordinate 3,484 downwards.
CCCCCGCAGAACCGGAAGCCCGGTTTGATTCGTACGCAACCTTGGCGTCTTATGCGCTGATTTCAGCCGAATTGGCCGACTGGGAAGAACATCGCGCTGCTTCGGAGAACCCCGACCTGTTTGAAAACCAGTGCCGCCAAACGCTGACCATGCTGGAGAATCGTCTGGTAGCTGCAAAAGCACAGGTGCATGTGAGCAAAAACAATGTGCTGTTTGCCGCCTTCCGAGACGAAACATCACTGGAAGACTCGCTAGCTCAGGCGATTGATTTGTCTCTGGCACTGTTGAATGAAACCTTCCAATGCGGCGATACGGCTTTGCAACTCAAAATCGGTTTGGATATCGAGCAGGCGGCAACCAAGAATCCGCTAACCTCGACACTGGAACGGTTTGTATCCGGGGCGGGGCATTTAACCGTGAGCGAAGCGGTTCATGAAAAAGTGCGCGAACACTATCATACGGAGCCTGTCGGCCCCATGCCCGTGGGCAACCAGACCATGCTGTTTTATCGCATCACGCGCCCTGACATGGTGTTGCCCAATGTCAACGACGTGATTGAACCGCTACCGGAACCGGTCACGGTGGATGCCTCCCGCTGGACGGAGCCAACACCGCCCGAGGCAAAAACAGCGTCGCCGGAACCGGAATCTGTACTCGAATCACCGTCAGGGTCTCCATCGACGCCTGCGTCGGAAATACCCGCCGAAACCCCGAAAAAAGAGGAACCGCAGCCCGCCCCCAAACAGGCCAAAACGTTTACGCCACCACCGGCCCCGATTCATTATGATCCGCCGATTTTAGGGTTATACAAATCGACCCGTCAGGCCAATCTCAATTACAAGCAAACCATGGAAGCGTTGACTGCCGACTTGAGCGCGTTTCTGTCCCAAGGCCAAGCCACCAAGGGAAAGGTGATTGCGCTCTGCGCCTCGGACGGCCTGGGCAAATCCAACATTATCAACATGGTGCGGGCGCAGATTGATCCGAATGGGCAGCATTCCATCTGGATGGGCGGGCATTACTATCGCTGTTTTCAAAAGAGCGAACTCCCGCTGACATACTGGCTGGAACTGCTCCAGAACCTGTTGAGCCTGGTTGCTGAAGGCCAGGCCGGGCGTGATGTGAAAGAGCAGGTCAGCAAGTTTTTGATGCAACTCTACGACGGCCAACTACCGCCGGATGATGTGGCGTTTCTGTCGGATTTTCTGCTCGTCAACCCGCTACAACCGTTATCGGTCGATTCCCGCGAAAATATCGGGCGGCTGGAAACATTC
>CAZXUP010000018.1:0-2200 GCA_964643815.1 uncultured Vampirovibrionales bacterium | reverse complement strand
AAGACTTGCCTTACGCCGATGCGGCGTCGCTGGATGTGCTCACGCGACTGCTGGAAATGGGCTTGCTGAAGCATCCGGTTTACCTGATTTTGACCCAGAGCAAAGACTACTACGCCACCGGGCGTCTCGCGGTCGTGCTGCAAAAAGTGCCTTACCGCGAATTGATTATTTCGGATTTGAACCAGACGGACGCCGAACAGTTTTTGGATGACGGACCACTGGGCGGGCAGTTGTCACAGTTTCCGGTTGCGATGCTCGATTTGCTGCTGAAACGCGGCAAGGGACTACCGCTGTATTACGAAGAAGCGCTCCGGCTTTTTCATTTGGAAGAAATTGTGACGGTGGATAACGACACCCACAAGTTTGTGATGAACCGCCAGTTTGATCCGGCGGAAATTATTCTGCCCGACAACCTGCTCGATTTGATCGCCATGCGTCTGAAACACCTGGGCGATAAAACCTTGTACATCTTGCGTCTGGCCAGCGTCCTGGGCGAGAAACTCTCCATCAGCATGCTGATGGCCCTGGCCCAAATGGAAGAATCGGATTTCAACCAGGCGCTCACCACGCTGTTTAATCATGGCTACCTGCTGCCGGATGCGGTGAATACCGGACGGTTCCGTCATGGATTATTATGGCAGGCCGTTTACGACAATATTGATGACGCCTTGCGTTTGCAAATGCACCAGTTGGTGAGCGAGGTGCTGGAGAATGATTTCAAACAAGGCTTAACGATTAATCCCACGCTGATTGCCCACCATGCGGAACGGGGCAATTTGCCCAACAAGGCGCTCCATTACTGGAACCTGGCTGGTATTTATGCAGCCCAGGCAGGTTCGTTGACCGGCATGAACATGAGCCTGTTCAAGGCGCTGGACTTATTGGGCGAAACCAGCAGCGAACCGCTGCATAACCAGGAAATGGCCTTGTGCATTGCCGAAAGCCTGGGTGTATTCAACCTCGAGCAGAACCCGGATTTTTCGATTGAACTGCTGGAGTGGATCTTCTTCTATCGCAAGCAGGAAGGTGATTTCGCCAAGCTGATCGAACCGCTCGGATTCCTGGCTTCTGCCTACGAGCAGAAAGGCGATTTTCCGAAAGCGCTGGTGACATTGGAAAAAGCCCTGGAACTGGTGAATGCCAATCAATATCCGCTGGAATACGCATCCTTGCTGATTAACAAGCTGGAACACCTGTTTACGCTGGGACGCCTGCAGCAGGCGCGCGAACTGATGGAACAGCAAATCGAACCGATTGCAAAATCCCAGGCGCATGGCGATTCCGGTTTTTCCGAAGCCTATTTGCAGGCCCGCCTGATTTACGCGCAGATTCTGTTGGCCCAATGCGATTTACACGCCGCCACCGTGGTGGAGGACGCATTGAAACAGGCCAAGGACAAAGGGCTGGAAGGCCTGACCGTGGCGCTTCAACTGACCCAGGGCCAGATTATGCTGCGCAACGGACAGTATGATGCCTGCAACCGCGAAGCGGACAACCTGCTAAGCGCGATTGAGCGGATGGAGCATTCCGACTGGTTTCTGGCCCAGTGGGGCTTGCTGGCCATTTATTATCATTGCGAGCTGGAAGACTGGGAAAGCGCTTCGCAACTGGTGTTGACCATCGCCTCCAAATCCGAAGAGGCCCGGGATTATCACACATGGGTTCTCTCCCAGGTCTATGCCGGGTACATCTCCGCCAAGCTGGGCAAAGTGAAAGAAGCGCGCCAGGTCCTGGAACAGGCCATCCAGCTCAGTTCGGATCATCGCTTTGCATCGGCGGCGCTCTGCGGATGGCGCTTGCTGGCTGATTTTGAACTCTCCCTGGGCAATCGCGAAGTGGCCTACGAATTGGCGCAGAAGGCGTTGGATATCGCCAACAAGCCGGAAATCCGGAACACGTTTGAAGCCATTCAGTTAACGCTGATTTGCGTGCGTGCTTTATTGGCGCAGGAAAACGTGAAAGCCGCCGGACAATTATTGGAGCCCCTGTGGCCTCAAATGGCGAAATCCCGGATGCAACCCCTCATTGGCGCATGCGCCTTTGAAATCGGACAGTTGTACAAACGCATGGCGCAGGATGCTCCGGCGGATTTAAGCAAGAAGCACCTGATGCGCAGCGTGGAGTTTTTCCTGAAAGCCAAAGGCATCTGGCTGGAGTTGCGGCACTTGCCGAAGGTCAAGCAGGTCGATGCGGCCATCCC
>CAZXUP010000017.1:0-18823 GCA_964643815.1 uncultured Vampirovibrionales bacterium | reverse complement strand
CGCAACTGCTGCTCGGTTTTTTGTTTGTGTTGTGGCTTAGTTTTGTGCGCTGGCGGCCTCGTCCCGAGCCTGCTGCCAATCAGCAATCGGCAGGTCATGCCAACAGCATCCAGGTGTTTGTCGAATCATTGGCGGGCGTGTATTACCGAACCCGCTCCGGTTCGCAGGTTTTGGCGCCGCAGTTGAAACAAATTGAACAGACATTGCACAAGCGTTATCAGTTGCAGTTGGATGAAGAGACTCGGGTGCGGCACTTGCTTGCCGACCTTCCAAGCCAGTATAGTGAGAAGGGCCGGTATAATAATCAGGATGGAATGGCTGTTGCCCTTTCGGCAGAGGCCATGGCCGACACTCTGAAAAAAGCCCGCGAGATTGTGACACAAGAAACGCGCATCCCTCATCCAGAACTTCTCAAACTTTCCCGGCAGTTAGCGTTGATTCAGGAGCTTTTGCAATATGGGTCCCATCGCAAACGGTGAAGCGGCACCTCATATCCAGCAAATCGCCCAGCGTTTGCAAGAACGCCTGGAAACCGTGATTTTCGGTCAGGATGCGGTCATCAACTTGTTGCTGGTGGGTTTGTTTTCCGAAGGGCATATGCTGATTGAAGGTCTTCCGGGGATTGCCAAAACGACTTTGGTCAAATGCCTGGCTCAGTTGTTGCAACTGGATTTCAACCGCGTTCAGCTGACGCCCGATATGCTGCCTGCCGAGATTACGGGCACCAGTGTGTATGATCTGAACGCGCGCAGCTTCTCGTTTCGCAAAGGGCCCATCTTTACCGATTTGCTGCTGGCCGATGAAATTAACCGCACGCCGCCCAAAACGCAGTCGGCGTTGTTGGAAGCGATGGAAGAACACCAGGTGACGGCGGATGGCGAAAAGCATTTGCTCTCGCCGTTATTTACTGTCATTGCAACGCTCAACCCCATTGAGTTTGAGGGCACGTTTCCGCTGCCCGAAGCGCAGCTCGATCGCTTCATGATGAAAATTAATATCCACTATCCCGAGGCCCAGGCCGAAAAGCACATGTTGACGGCCTTTTCAAAGCACGGAAACCGGTATCTGTACGAACGCGATTTAGAGCCGGTGGCCAGTCGCGATGATATTTTGCAGTGCCGCAGACTGCTAAGCGAGATTACGGTGGATGAAAGCATTCTGGATTATATTTTGCAGATCGTTCAGGATACCCGTCAAAATTCCAATATCGAACTGGGCGCCAGTCCGCGTTGTGCGCTGTCGTTGCTAGCGGCCAGCCGTGCGGCTGCGGCTATCCGAGGGCAAGCCTTTGTCAGTCCGGATGACGTAAAAGCCGTGGCTCCGTCGGTGGTGCATCACCGCCTGATTTTAACCGCCGAGGCCGAGTTGGATGAACTCACGCCCGATCAGATTGTTCAGCAAATTTTAAACAAGGTGCCCATCCCCCGCTAATCATGCTTCCTACAACCACACCGCTTCACGATTATTCCTGCCGGGTCATCTTCAACCGGACTTGTGGGCATGGGCTTAAAATTCTGCGTTTACAAGTGATGCCCGTGAGCGGTCAGCCCGTTGAATTTCAATGCAGCCCCGGACAGTTTGTCATGCTGGATTTGCCGGTCAGCCGCTTTCATTTTCGCAGGCCGTTCAGCGTTCTGGCCACGCATGCGGACGGCTCGTTTGATCTCTACTACAAAATAGTGGGCGAAGGCACGCGGATGATGGCCGACTTTGAGCCGGGTTTGGAAGTCAAATGTTTGGGACCGTTGGGCATTGGTTTTTCTGCGCCCGGTGCGCCGGATACGGCGTTGTATGTTGGCGGTGGCATCGGTATTGCGCCGTTGGCTTTTTTAGGCCGTGTGCTGACAGCAGGCGGTCATTGTTTTTACGGGGTGCGTAGTCAGGCTGAAATCGGTTTGGAAAGCGAATTGCGCGACAGCTTTGGCGATAACCTGCACATTGCCACCGATGATGGCTCGTTTGGGACGGCGGGCAATGTCTGCGATCTGTTGAAACAGCATCCAGAGAAAATCAAGAATGCCCAGGAGGCTTACATTTGTGGTCCCACCCGCATGATGGAAGCGAGTGTCAAGCTGCTGTATTCGGTCAATCCCAACCTGCGCATTCAGGTGTCGCTGGAAGAGCACATGCCGTGCGGAACCGGGGCCTGCACCGGCTGTGTGGTGGAACGGGCGGATCAGACCCTGCCCTCTAAAGTGTGCGTCGAAGGTCCGGTGTTTGAGGCCCAAAGCATCCGATGGCAGAGTGACGTTTTGCTAAATAACTCGTCCTGTGAGGAGCCTTCATGCCCGCTGTAGTTCCGTCGTTGTCTACCCAGGTCGCCGGGCTGCGCTTTGACAGCCCCTTGCTGAATGCATCCGGCGCATTTAACGCCTCGTTGTTTAACACGCTGCATCCGCTCAAACAGGCCCTTGGCGGGATTGTCACCAAAACCGTCACGCAGGCTCCATTGGTGGGTAACCAGCAGCCGCGCACGACGGAGCTGCCCGGCATCGGCATGCTCAATTCCATCGGTCTGCAAAATCCGGGCTTGGTTTATACGTTGGAAAAAGACATTCCGGCATTGCATGCGTATGGTTTGCCGGTTGTGTTGAGCATTTCGGCCCACAGCAGCACAGAGTTTGCCAAGATGGCCGAGTGGGCGCTGACCCATGCCAACGGCGCCATGATTGACGCACTGGAACTGAATCTGTCCTGTCCCAACGTCGAAAAGGGCGGCGTGCATTTTGGCAGCGCCGCCGATTCCGTTCGTCAGGCATTGCAGGCGGTGGTGTCGGTATGCTCCAAGCCCGTGTTTGCCAAGCTTACACCCAATGTCACGGATATCGTCGCCATCGGGGGCGCTGCCATTGAGGGTGGCGCGTCTGGTTTAACGGCCATCAACACGGTGCTGGGTGTTGCGATTGATACCCAAAAGAGAAAGCCGGTGATGCCCAGGGTATCGGCAGGCTACAGCGGCCCGGGGATCAAGCCGATTGCCCTGCATGCCGTCTGGAACCTGTATAAGCACTTCCCCGAAACGCCGATTATGGGGGTTGGCGGGATTGCCAATGCACAGGATGTATTGGAGTTTTTGATGGCGGGTGCTTCGTTGGTGCAGGTTGGCACGATCTGTTTTCGGGAACCGCTGGTGTTTAAAACCATTGCGGATGAGCTGCAAACCTGGTGCGCCAGCGAAGGCGTCGGCTCCTTAAGTGAGTTGAGCGGATGCGCCCACGCATAGTGCGCTTTCTGGTACAATGATCGTGGTTTGAATGTTTGAGAGGCGAGTGTGTCATGATGCAGCGTTCCCGTTTGTCCAGCTTTGTGTTGGGGATTGCTTCCTTTGGTTTGCTGTTGGTTGGTGGTCTGGCGTTCAGTGGTTGTTTTCCGTCTTCTAAAAATCAGGCGGAACAAAAGGAACAACTTTTTAAAATGGAGGTGGTCCAGGTTGATCAAGCTCTGAGGATTGCCGACAAACTTGCGGATGGACAGTTTCTGGTTGTGAAGATCGTGATGAAAAACCTCTCGAATAAGACCCTGGTTGTGGAACCGGCGGACTTTACACTGGAGAATATTACCGATGACGAAAAAGAGCGCTACTCTCAGCCGCCTGAAAGGGCTATGGTTAGCCATTTAGTCAAGGCCTATGGCAAGGCCCATAAAGATAGATTCATGGACTTGAAACCCACCAATTTATATCCACGGTTGCAAGTGGAGCGTTATTTTGTTTTCATGGTTCCCGGTGATGCGCGTCTGGATCAGTATCAAATGACCTACGCGCCCCATGCCAATGCGGCGGCTAAAGCCTCTATCCCATTAGTGACCAATACAAGCGTTATCAATGACCATCGTAATGACCCAGTCGCACCTTAGTGCCTCACTTGCCGAAGACCTGAGCCAGATCAATCGGACCAAAATTGTTGCCACCCTCGGGCCGGCTTCAGCCGATCTTGAGCGTCTGAAACAACTGGTTCAGGCCGGGGTCAACGTGTTTCGTCTTAATATGTCGCATGGTGCGGCGGACGAACAAGTGACCCGCGTCAGCCTGATTCGCAACATGGCCGCCGAAATGGATCGCCCGGTTGCCATTTTGGCCGACCTGCAAGGTCCCAAGATTCGTACCGGCTATCTCAAAGACAACCAGCCGATTCCGCTGGAAGATGGTGCGATTGTCGAATTTACGGCCCGCACCCGCGAAAGCGCGCCTGGGGTTATCGCGACCAAGTATGTCGAGCTGCTCTCGGCCTTGGAGCCTGATTCCATTGTGCTGATTGATGATGGCAAAATCCGTTTGAAAGTGCTGGAAAAGGTAAACGCCGAAACCCTGAAGTGCCAGGTGTTGGAAGGTGGTTTGCTGGAGGCCCGAAAGGGCATTAATGTGCCGGGCGCCACGCTCCCCATTACGGCCTTGACGGATAAAGACAAGGAAGACGTGAAACTGGCCGTGCAGGCGGGTGTCGATTATGTCGCCCTCTCTTTTGTTCAGCGCGCGCAAGATATCACGGATCTCAAGCAGTATGTGCACTCCCTGGGTCTGACGTGCCCGCCGGTGATTGCCAAGATTGAAAAGCCCCAGGCCTTGAAAGACATCGACAATATTTTGCGCGAGGCCGATGGCTTGATGGTGGCTCGCGGTGATTTGGGCGTCGAGTTGCGTCCCGAAGAAGTGCCGATTGTGCAGAAACGTTTGGTGGCCAAGGCCAACTGGGCTGAAAAGCCGGTGATTATCGCGACCCAGATGCTGGAATCCATGATTAGTTCATTGCAGCCGAGCCGTTCGGATGTCAGTGATATTGCCAACGCCGTGTTTGACGGGGCAGACGCCTTGATGCTTTCCGGTGAAACCTCGGTAGGTGCAAACCCGGTGGAAACCGTGGCCATGATGGGCCGGATTATCCATGAGGCTGAAACCAGTATTTTTTCCAACCTGGATCGTCCGGTGGAAGAAAGCCGCATTGTGTCGCCCAACTTCTATCACGCGATTGCGCATACAGCGGTGTACGCCACTCGCAAAGCCAACGTAAAGGCCCTGGTGGTTCTGTCCAATTCCGGCAGCATGGCGCAGCGCATTTCCAAGCTCAAACCCGCACGGCCCATTATCGCACTGACCCCCAAGACGGAGGTTTACAACCGCATGAGCCTGTTATGGGGCGTGATTCCGTTGGTCATTGAAGTGACCGATCAGACCGACACCACTCTGGAAAATGGCGAGCGGGCCATTCTGGAGCGTAATCTGCTGCAACGTGGCGATAGCGTGGTGTTCTGCGCCGGTAACACCCACATGAAGGGCGCCACCAACATGCTGAAGATTTACCATCTGGGCAACAGCGACTAGGCAACCCGGCACTGTGCTTTTAGTCATCGTTGCCGTGTGCAAAAGAATTGTGTTCCACACAGTGTTTTTGATGCATAATTAAACAATTGAAAATTGAGGGTCAGCTATTCAAGCGATGGTGGGGGGAACTATGCGCGTGTCTGTTTTTTCGCAGGCCTGGCCAAGCACGGTAATACGGTTTGGTCAGCAGGAGGGAAAAAGCGCTGAGAAACAAAAAGAGCCTGTTAAAGATGAGGAAGAAGGAAAGAAAATCATCGGCATCGATGTTGTCGGGGTGACGAGCAGCGGTGCCTGCGTGGGGGCCATGAGCCAGTTTTTGCGGGTGAGCGACAGCTCGAAAAACACGCATACCGAAATCACATTTCAGGAGTACATCAAGCCGTTGGCGCAAGGGGCGGGCGTGGGCGCCGGTATTTTTCTGTGCGCCAGCCTGTTGACGGCGGGTTTGCTCAAAATCATGCGAATGGCCGCGCATCAGCTCCGGCTGCGGGCGTACGAAAAAATTAAACAAGCCGCCGCGAAAGCCGCTCAAAAAGAAACCAAAACGGCCCAGCCTCAAGAGACTAAATCGGCTCAGCCGTAACATCCAGCGTAACCTGACCGTTTTCGTCATATTGCGGGCCGACGCCATGTTGCTGATAGGCTTCTTCCAGCAGTTTGAAGTTCATGCTGTTCGATTTCCAGAAAATATCGCCGATATCGCCCACCACGGGCACGGCGCCAATCAAAAGATCAATGGCCACATTCACGCCCATCCGGGCAAGCACGGGTGTGGGCAGCCGAAGTTCGTAAGCCACGTAAATCAGGTAGGCTGATATCAGGGTGGAAACCACCTCCCCGCCAACCGGGATAGCCCCGATGAGCGGGTCAAGCCCAATTTTTTTACGGATGACGGGGATGGTCACGGCGGAATCCATCAACTGGGCAATCTTTCGTGCCCGTTCGATAGACGGGTGGCCGGGACGTCGCGGTCGAGCATGTTGTTTTGCCATACCCGTAGTATAGCGGGTCTGTCGCAGGCTCGCATCCTCCGCAATAAAGAATTAATTTTTCGGATTTTACAAAACCAGTCGGCCAACGGGTTTGCATTCCCGTAAAAACACAAAGGGAACCACAAACCAGTGGTTCCCTTGTTCGTTTGGATCAGCCTTTAATGCCAGCTTTCGGCGCGTCTGGGGAGTTTCATTTGCTTGCCGCGCTTGTTGGCCTTCTGGCTCAGCTTATTCAGCGCTTCATGCGCTTCTTCCAGAAAGACGATGCCCTCATTGTTTTCATCCGTATATTCTGACAGAACATTGAACTCTTCGTCGTCTTTGTCACCAAAAAGTTCACCCCAGGGGCTTTTACGAGATTTCAAGACACTACTCCTTATATGGCAGACTCTGGACAATCATCAACGGGTTATACTTCCCCGTATCGACGGCGGCAGGAAAAACTTTAGCCCTAAAGTCCCTCACTCAAGGATTTTTAACGATTTTTTAAGCTTGCGGCAGATCGTTCAGTTCGGGCACCCGATGGCACAGCGCAATATGGCCTGGCAGGTACTCAATGGCTTCCGGCACTACCTGGCGGCACTTGTCCACCACATAGGGGCAGCGCGTGTGAAACCGGCATCCGGCAGGCGGGTTGGCAGGGTTGGGCAGATCCCCTTGCAGCAAGATACGGTCGCTGTGGTCGGCATCCGGATCAGGGACGGGAATGGAGGATAACAGCGCCTTGGTATACGGATGCAAGGGGTTCTTATACAGTTCGGCGGCTGGGGCGATTTCCACAATCTTGCCGAGGTACATGACCGCCACGCGGTCGCTGATGTATTCGACCACACTGAGGTTATGGGCGATAAACAGGTAGGTGAGGTTGAACTGCTTTTTCAAATCGTCCAGCAGGTTTAAAATCTGCGCCTGAATCGAGACATCCAGGGCGCTGACGGGCTCATCCGCCACAATAAAGCGCGGATTGAGCGCAATGGCCCGGGCAATCCCCACCCGCTGGCGTTGCCCGCCCGAAAACTCATGCGGATACCGCCGAAACGCGTCACGGGGAAGCCCGACCATGTCTAAAAGTTCGTACACGCGCTCTTCCAGGGCTTTCCCTTGTGTAATCCGGTGTATCTTCAGGGGTTCGGCGATAATATCGCCAATTTTCATCCGGGGATTGAGGCTGGAGTAAGGGTTTTGAAAGATAATCTGCATGTCCTGGCGCAGCGGACGCAGTTGCTGTGCGCTCAGCGTCGTCAGATCGGTGTCATCCAGGTAGACATGGCCTGCCGTTGGCTTGAGCAATTGCAAGATGGAGCGCCCGACGGTTGATTTGCCGCAGCCCGATTCACCCACCAGGCCCAGTGTTTCGCCCTGGTAGATGGTGAGATCCACGTCAGTGACTGCCTGCACCTCACCCACCTTTCGGTTGAAAAACCCCTTGTGGATCGGAAAGTGCTTGGTCAGCCCCTCCAGCCGGATTAGTGGTTTATTCGGACCCGATGCCCGCTCTTGTTCAGTTGTCGGATTGGTTATGGCCATAGGATTATTCTACCTGATTTCAGGAGCAACACGATTCTGGCCAAGTGTGCCATTTGCCAAAAAAGAAAACAGCCCCGTGTATTAAACGGGAAGCTGTTGATTGTGAGAAAAACTTTTAAGCCACCACTGTCAGGTGACGCTGTCCCGAAAACTGGACAGGCTTGGATGGCTCGGCGGGTTCGTTGGTAGGTGGCTCAACTGGTGGTGTCACCTGTGCCGCGTTCTCAGCCTCTTTGGGTAGTAACGCGACATCCAAAACATCGTTGATGTTATCCACCGGTACGACAACCATTTTGTCTTTTGGCAACTCATCAGTGGTCAGCATATTCTTCAGCGATGTGATATCGGTCAACTGCAATTCCGCTTTCAATCGGTCGGGGAGCTGTTCATAATCCGGCAGGTTTTCTTTCGGAAACAACGCCACACGCATGCCTGCTTCTTTCGCGCCGCGCAATTTTTGGCGTAAACCGCCGATGGCCAGCACTTCATCCGAGATTAAAATGGTGCCGGTCATGGCCACATCATTACGAAACTTGCGACCCGTTAACGCACTCACCATGGCGGTGGTCATCACGGCCCCGGCGCTATCACCGTCAATCTGGGTACCGCGTTCGGTTTGTACGGTTAAACGAATTCGCTTACCGTTCGCATTTTCTACATCGAACCCCAGTTTTTGCAGTGTTTGCGGGTTTGCCGTAATCCAACTCAAGGCGTTAAAGATGGACTGGTTGGTCATGCTCAGCATGTTTTTGCTGGGTGTGCCGGGCGCAAACTCGATGATGGGTTCCGCGTTTTTATCTACCTGATTCAGCACTGTTGCCTTGCACAAAAACCGGAAGACATCGCCGCCGCTGCCGTCGCCCGAAACCGTCAGGCCATTGCCGACACCGATGTTGGAAGATTTGAGTTGGGTTGGGCGGATGGGAGGAGGCCCCAACAATGCCTGGATTTCGCCGGGCCCGATTTCAGCCGGCAGCGGTTGATTTTTTGCTTTCAATTTTGAGAGCTTACCCGCAATGCGTCCAATTTTTTGTTCCAGCTTACGAACGCCTGATTCGCGGGTATAACCGTTAATCAGCGTTTGCAGTCCGGCGTCCGTCAGCTTCAGTTGTTCGGGCTTTAAACCTTTGTCTTGGGCTTGTTTTGGCAATAAGTGGTTTTTGGCGATGGCCAGTTTTTCGCTTTCGTCATAGCCATCCAGCCAGATGAGCTCCATCCGGTCTTGTAAGGGTGGTGAGATTTTTTCAAGGTAATTGGCCGTGGCGACAAACAGGATTTTGGACAGATCAATGGGTACTTCGGTGCCGATGAAATGATCCACAAAACTGTTGTTCTGGTTTGGATCCAGGATTTCCAGCAAGGCGGCCTGCACTTCATCCGAACTCACTTTGTCGATTTCATCCAGCACCACAATCGGATTCATCGCCTTGGCCTGCGTTAGCGCAGTGATAATGCGTCCTGGCAAAGCACCAACGAATGTTGAGCGATGTCCGCGCAGTTGTTCTTCGCCGCGCATGCCACCCAGCGCCACGCGAACCACCGGGCGGTTCAACGCTTTGCCGAGGGATTGCGCCAAGCTCGTCTTGCCAACACCAGGAGGGCCGACCATGCCCAAAATTTTGCCTTTCTCAGGTAGCTTTTCTTGTTCCCGGTTTTTTTGAATAGCGACATATTCCAGGATGTACTCTTTGGGGTTCTCCAGGCCGGTATGGTCCATGTTCATCTGCGCTTCGGCGGCGTCCAGATTCAGCCGGGTATCCGTATAGAGCCAATTCAGTTTATTGAGCAGCACATCCAGGCGTGCTTCATATTTTGCTTTATCACCGCCCGAGGTGGGTGCTTTTTTAAAATCGTTGATCAGCCTGGTGATGCCTAATGCCTGCTCATCCGTCATGGCGCTTTTTGGGTGTTTTCTGAATTCTTCTAGCAACTGCGTAAAATCGTCGGGCGTGCGGGCAACGGCACGGGTGGTCGGTTTTTTGGTCGCGCTGTTCAGTAGGGCGGCCAGCTCCCGATTATCAGCATCTGGCTGTAGAGCCAATTGGGTGCGTAGAAGCTGCATCAATTCACGAATCGCTGTGCTCTCCGGTTTTGCGATGAGAGCCTTTACCGTTTCCTTTAAAATTTGATTTAATGCATTGGACATAGGAGGGGTTTGGGGGCCTGTCTTGTCCGTTTCCAGAAAATCAGCTTCTTTGCCAAACACCATCTTGTCTGTGGTTTGCCACAAACGGCTGACCACGGCGGCAATCTGCTCCTCCTTCATCTGCTTGCGCACCTCCAGTGGAATCAATGCATCCAGCACGGTTCGGGCGCGTTGTGGAGACACCTTGCGCCCCTCATCATCTTCAGCTTCAGGAGGGACTCTCAGAGGTGAGGCTTTGACAAATTGAGGCGTTAGCTGCACAAGTCGTTGAACCGGCTCTAACATCGCCAGGATAAAGTGTTTCGGTTCAACCTGTTGCGCGTCTGCTTGCCGGGCAAGCGATAGCGCACGTTCATTCAATGCGGTCAGAAACTCGCTGGAATGCTTGAGTTTGTTTCTGACTTCTTGCGGTGATAGAGGTTTTGTCGTCCCGAACTTGATTGTATCTGTTTCTGTGAAGCCAGCCCCATCTTGCAAGGGTGTTTTCTGAATCAATGGCTGCGTGCCGGTCTGCTCCCGTTTTTGCAACCGGACGCCTTGCGGTACATAACCCACCACTTGCATCTGTTTCCCCGTCTCCTTTTATTCATCCAGATCAATCGAGCAAACGCGTTGTTGGCAACACCCGGTACGATGCGTGCTCTGGCCTGCAATCAGCCGTTCCAACCAACCGCCCGAAACCGGTGTAGGTTAATGCGGTTAAACCCCACGATCCCCTTTTGTTTTACCCAAGAGAATTGGGCAATAGTATCCGGCATTCCGGGCCTAAAATCAAGTGTTTTTTTAGGTCATGGAAATGATCGGCAACAATTTTGTGCTGCCCCCAGCCGGGATGAATGGTTGCAGGCAACACGGTAGACGCAACGGTGAACAGGCCCTAGAATGAAAGCAGTTTGAGTTGAAAAGCGAGGGGAAAGCCATGACCTCATCCACGACCGCAACATCCCAATACCCAACCATGCGCAAAACGGGCGCTTGTTTAGGCAACATGAAAGATTATGACGCCTTGTACGCGCAATTTACCTGGGAGGATGCGGCAAAGGAATTAGGTCTGCCTCGCGCCAACGGCGTCAACAAGGCGAGTATCTGCATTGATGGTCATGCGCCCGAGGTGATGAAGCGCACGGCGCTGATCTGGAACAGCGCAAACGGCCAGGAAGAACGCTACACGTTTACCGATCTCAAACAAAAAACCAACCAGTTTGCCAACGTGCTTAACGAGTTGGACGTTCAAAAAGGCGACCGGGTCTTTGTGTACCTTGAGCGTATTCCGGAGATTTACATCACGCTGTTTGGCGCGTTAAAAGTGGGTGCCGTGGTGGGTCCGCTGTTTTCGGCCTTTGGCCCGGAAGCCATTAAAGATCGTCTGGAAGACAGCGGTGCCGTGGTGGTGGTGACCAGCCCCGAGTTGAAGCCGCGCCTCGATGCCATTCGCGCTGACTTGCCCGCGCTCAGGCATGTCATTATTGTCGATCGCAAACAAAGCAACCAACAGCCGTTGCAAGCGCATGAGATTCAATATGAGACGGCAATGGCGAAGGCGTCCAATCAATTTGACGTGGTGCAAACCGATGCGGATGATTATTCGATCATCCACTATACCTCCGGCACCACCGGCAAGCCCAAAGGCGCTGTGCACCGGCATGCGGCGATCATTTCGCAAGCTGCCACGGCCAAGTATATTCTCGACCTCAAGCCGGAGAGCGATCTCTACTGGTGCACCGCCGATCCGGGCTGGGTGACGGGAACATCATATGGGATGTTTGGACCTTGGGCGATGGGCGTCACCAGCCTGGTGTACGAGGGTGGCTTTAAGGCGGAAGACTGGTACAAACTGATTGGAGACTACAAAGTCACCGTTTGGTACACGGCGCCCACGGCCATTCGCATGTTGATGAAAGCGGGCGAAGAAGTCGCTGCTCAATTTGATTTTTCATCGTTGCGGCATCTGTGCAGTGTGGGCGAACCGTTGAATCCGGAGGCTGTCGTTTGGGGGCAGCAGGTGTTTGGCCATGTCTTTCACGATACCTGGTGGCAAACCGAAACCGGCGCGATGCATATTTGTAACTACCCGTGTCTCGATGTCAAGCCGGGGTCGATGGGCAAACCGTTTCCCGGTGTGACGGCGGGTATTCTGGATGACGAATGGAATCCGCTGCCAGCGGGCGAAGAGGGGCATCTGGCCATCCGTCCCGAAGCGCCGTCCATTTTCCGGGACTATTGGAACAAGACCGAGATGTATCAATCCAAGTTCAAAAACGGCTGGTATATTACGGGTGATCGGGCGCGCATGGATGAGGATGGCTACTATTGGTTTGTCGGGCGTGCGGACGATGTGATTAACACCGCCGGGCATCTGGTGGGGCCGTTTGAAGTGGAGAGCGCGCTGATTGAGCATCCGGCGGTGGCGGAAGCCGGTGTGATTGGTAAGCCCGACCCGGAGCGCATGGAGATTGTGAAAGCCTTTGTCTCGCTCAAGGTGGGATACGAGCCTTCAGAAGAACTGAAAAAAGAAATCAAGGATTTTGTACGTACCCGGTTGGCCGCGCATGCGTATCCTCGTGAAATCGAGTTTCTGGCGGGTCTGCCGAAAACCCGCAGCGGCAAGATTATGCGGCGCTTGTTGAAGGCGCGCGAGTTGGGTCTGCCTGAAGGGGACACGTCGACACTCGAAGATTAATTTCTATTTTCCGGCTTGCTGGACGTGATTGAGCAGGGCATCGAGTTCTGTATCGGTGGTGATGGCCTGCTGGAGACGTTCGGAAAAATAGGTTTGCAGTTGATCGGAGACGCGTTTTTGCGCCTCTGAAAACCAGGCTGTGCGACGATTCTGATAGGTCTTTAGCAGTTCTGTTTCCTCGGCGCTCAAACTCGATGCAAGCGGCCATGGTGTGTGTTCGGAGGTGATGTTTGATGTGTAGCTTGGCCTGGCAATGGGTTGCTCCAACACCACAATTGTGCCAACCAGCAGATCGCCAAACCGTTTCTCATCCTGGCGAATCAGCATGCACACCAGCCCGATGCCCAGCAGGTAGACATCCAAAACCCGCAGGAAATTACGGCCCAGCGCCTCCCAGAAACCGATGGCTTGACCATTCTGCCGGAGAACACGAATATTCAAGGCGGCTTTGCCGATGGTTTTGCCGTTCCAGAGCCATTCCTGAATCAAGTGGTATCCGAAAAAAATGCAAAACATGGCCAATGGCACGGCGGTTCGGGCGAGTTCCGGGATGTTGTGTGAAAACGTGGGCAAGGCAAAAATCGACAGCACAAGCCCCATGAGCATCAGCATTGCCGCCAGGTCGATCCCGAAGGCGAAAACCCGGCTGGCCAGACCGGATAATTCGATCTGGATCGGAATGTGTTCAGCGGTTTCTATGATATGGTTCGGGCGAAAATCCATCCGGGATTCCTTGTCGAAAACGACGTGTTTGCTTCACGGTGGTAGTATGGAATATACCGTGTCCACAACCGGACGGGAAGTAGCCGACCGAGAAGTGTCCGACAGAGAGGCAAGCCGGATGAACGCGAAACGCTGGATGATCGAGCAAGAACCAAAGTGGCGTCGTTTGGAGGCTTTACTGGGTAAGGCGCAAGTTGGCGTCATGCCATTGGCCCCCGGTGAAATCCGGGAAATGGCCTTGCTGTATCGGGATACGATCAATGCGCTTTCCCGTGCCCAGTCTTCTCCCGACCTTCAACACCTGGAGCCGTATCTCAACAGCCTGGCGCAGCGAGGCCATGCGCGGATTTACGAAGCCCCGCCAACCGGTAAACAAAGCGTGCGGAAATTTTTCTTGAACGATTTCCCCTGTTGTTTCCGGAAAAATATCGCTTTTATTGCGTTGGCCTTGATCATGTTTGCGCTGGGGACGGTGGTTGCGCTGTTGACGGTTCACCTGGATCCGCAGACGGAGCGGTTTTTTTTACCGCCCAACGTCATCGAACAATTGGATCGGGGCGTGCTGTGGACGGATAACATTCATGCCAAACCGTCCGAATCCAGTTTCCTGATGACCAATAATATCCGGGTGGCCATCAATGCCTTTGCCTTTGGTATTTTTTTTGGTGTGGGCACATTGGTGTTGCTGTTTCAGAATGGCTTGTTTGCGTTTGGCGGTCCATTGGGGGTCTGTCTCCAGCATGGGATGGGATTTCGCCTGCTGAATTTTATCACGGCGCATGGGGTGATTGAGTTGACCACGATTTTTATTGCGGGAGGCGCGGGGATGGCCATTGGGTTTGCGCTGTTGTTTCCAGGCGAGTTGCCGCGCTGGGAAGCGGTTCGACAGAAAGGCCGTGAAGCGGTGATTCTGATTGGGGGTTGCGTGCCCCTGCTGGTGATTGCAGGCTTGATTGAGGGGTTGATTTCCCTGAACGGGGAGATTGGCCCTGTTCCGCGCCTTGCGGTTGCCCTGCTTTCATTGGTGTTTTTGGTGGTGTATTTAGGTTCTGCTGGAAGAAGGACAGCGGAGGGTTAAAACCGCGATTTCGGGGTGGGTGTTGAAACGAAAGCGCGGAAAGCCGATGCGCTGCTTTTTCAGATAAAACGCCGCCGACCCCACACCGCTGGTGACATGCAGGCGGCAACCGTTTTTTTCGTACAACCCGTAACGATATTTCATGCGAAAAATCTTGCGATAAATTGGTCCCAGGATGGGGATATACACATGCCCGGCATGCGTATGACCGGAGATAACCAGATCGACCTGCCAATCTTGCCCCAAGGCCACCGGATCAAACAGCAGCGGGTTATGCGCCAACATAATGGTGGTTTCCTGCCGAGAAGGGACTGCTGCCAGCGTTTTGGAAATATCCGGCGTGCCGTACCAAAGATCGTCCAGCCCTGCAAACCACAAGCGGTGTTCGTTGCGTTCAACGGCATGATGGGTGTTCTTCAACAGCTGATAGCCAGAATGGGTCAGCATGTTGCTAATGCTGGCGCTATTGGCGTCATCATAATAGTCATGGTTTCCCAGAATGGCCAGTTTGACGCCAGTGTCCGCAGCTTCAATCCGCCGTAAAAAATCGCCCGCCAGCCCGACATACGCACCGCCATAATGGATGACGTCTCCGGTGAGAACGACCGCATCGGGGAGCCGTGCATTGACTGTGTCAACCACGAGATTGTAATAGGCCTGATCGGTACGCTCGTAAAAATGCAAGTCCGAGAACTGTACAATCCGGAAACCATCAAAACAGTCCGGCAGGCGATCGATCGGGATGGTTCGCTCGGTGATTTTTAAGGCATTGTGGGTCAAAAAAGGCATAGCGCTATTGTAGCCTAAGCCAACACCTCAGCAATAGCACGGTATTGTCTTATTGGGCTGCGGGAAAGAAGCTTTGCATGGTCTTGATGATCATTGGCCCCATCAGGATGATAAATAGCGGTGGGAAGATAAGAAATACCAGCGGAAACGTCATTTTGATGCTGGCTTTCGACGCCAGTTCTTCCGCTTTTTGGCGTCGTTTGACTCGCAAATCATCGGCATAGACGCGCAGTGTATCCGCAATACTGGTCCCCATTTTATCGGCCTGGATAATCATGGCGCACAGCGAACGAAGTTCGTCCACACCAGCCCGTTGCCCCATGTTTTGAAATGCTTCTATCCTGGAAAGACCGGCGTTCAGGTCCCGGTTCAGGCGTTTAAATTCATGCGAAATTTCCGGCGCCATCTTTTCCGTTTCTTCTGCCACGCGTTGGATGGTGGAATCCAGGCCCAGGCCCGCTTCGACGCAAACGACCATCAAATCCAGGGTGTCAGGCATGGTATAGCGCAGTTCGGTTTTTCGTTTGCCAGCTCGACCTTTCAGTAGCATCAGGGGCATCATACTGCCGCCCATAAATCCACCCAGCAGCGCAAACAGCGTAAACACCAACACCCCGAATGTGCAGACAAACGTAATGACTCCTGACACAGCACCCACTAAAAATCCTGTGGCAACCCGCTGGGCCAGAAAATGATACACATGATCTTCCGTATCAGGCAAACCGGCTTCCGTCAATAGACCTTTGATTTGTTTCAGGGCCTTTTCATTTTGACCGTACAAACTTTTGGATACCGGACCGGAGAATGTGATTAAGGCCTCTTTTAAATCATCAAACGCGCCGACGCTCTCCTTGTTGGGCCTCAAGCCCCCGTTTTCTATATAGTTTCCTCGCTGCTTCAGCATGGCGAGTCGATCATGGACCGGACTTTCCTTGTAATTCAACATGGAAATCACGACAGCCAGCACGCCAAACAGTGAACCGACAAAAATAACGCCGCCGACAATCAGCAGGATGAGCTGATCGAGCTGGAGAAGACTGGCAGCCGTGTTCTGATCCATGGTCTATACCCTAATATCGATAATTTTTTTCATGACGAAAAAGCCGATGGATTGCAGAACAACAACCACACCCAATGCCAATTTGCCCATGTCGGTTTCCCATAAAGGCTGAACGTAGGCATACATAAAGACGGTCAAGCCCACAAGAATAACCGCAGGCGCACACCCCAAAACGTAGCCGGTCAAACGGGATTGTCCGGTGAGAGCGGCAATCTGACCTTTCAACTTGAATCGTTCCCGGATGGTATAGCCCAGTTTTTCTAAAACTTCCGCGAGATTGCCGCCGGCTTCCCGTTGAATCATAACGGCAGTGGCAAACATGCGCACATCCGGCAAGGTGTCCAGTTTCATGGTAAGGCGGGTTAGTGCTTCTTTCACCGGAATTCCCAGGTTAATATCCCGTACCATGACGGCAAATTCTCCCGAAATCGGTTCGGGCATCTCCGTTGAAACAACGGTGAGTGCTGATTGAAACGAGTGTCCTGCCCGCAAGGAGCTGGTAATCATACCCAGTGTGTCGGGCAGTAGTGTGACAAATTTATGCAGTCGTTGTTTTCGTTTGAACAAGACAAAGCCGTATGAACCGAGTGCCGCTAGCGGCCCCATGGCGGCAAGCGGCAGCGAGCCTGTGCACAAACCCAGCAGGGTTAAGCCAACCAGAGGGACGATGATGTTGAGGATGAAATATTTATCGGGTGCTGTTCGCATACCGGCTTGTTGCATCCGAATTTTTAACGTCCTGAAAAACGGGAGTTTTTCCAGTTGGTTGCCCAGTTTTTCGTTTTGGTAATCGGCTTCTTTATAAATCCGGACCATTTTTCGGGTTTGTTCAGACTGAATATAATCGCTCTCTTCCTGTTGGCGTGTTTTGAGTTGCGTCAGTCGATTCTGAACGACGGTGGGTTCCGGGTTGTTGTAACGCTGGAAGAAAAACATGGCTGCGCCAATGGCCAGCGTACAGATGCTGGCCGCCACAAGCAGAATAACGAGGAGCGTCATCGCATTCATGGGATTCCCTTATTGTGGTTTGGGTGGGCCAGAGTCATCCTTTTCAAAGATATCATTGGGCAGCTCGATGCCCTTGGCCTTGCAGATTTCCGCAAAGCGGGGTCGAACGCCGGTTGCGACGTGCTGGCCAATCACTTTGCCGTTATCGTCCAGGCCATACTGCTCAAACTTGAAAATTTCCTGCATGGTGACAATATCGCCTTCCATTCCTGTAAGTTCGGCAATAGAGGTTGTTTTACGCTGACCATCCATCAAACGGCTCACTTGTACAATCAGGTTGACAGCGGATGCGATTTGCTGCCGGATGGTTTTTTCCGGCAGCGGGTTATCGTTCATCATGCACATGGTAACAATCCGTGAAATGGCGTCTCGCGGGCTGTTGGAGTGCAAGGTGGTCAACGAGCCGTCGTGACCCGTGTTCATGGCTTGCAGCATTTCCAGCGTTTCCGGTCCCCGGCACTCACCAACCACAATACGGTCAGGGCGCATACGCAGGGAGTTGATCAGCAATTGGCGGGCGGTAATCTGACCTTCGCCTTCAATGTTGGGAGGGCGGGTTTCCAGACGCACGACGTGTTCTTGCTTCAACTGCAATTCCGCCGAGTCCTCAATCGTGACAATCCGCTCGTCGGAGGCAATCAGCGCCGAAAGCGAGTTCAGCATGGTGGTTTTACCAGAACCCGTACCGCCGGAGATGATGATGTTCAGGTGGCATTTAACGGCGGCTTCCAGCAACATTGACATGTTGGGTGTCATCGAACCCCAGCCCAGCAGTTTTTCCAACGTCCCGGCATCCGCTTTGAATTTCCGGATGGAGACCGCCGGTCCATCGAGTGAGAGCGGTGGAATGATGGCGTTGAAACGGGAACCGTCCTTCAGGCGTGCGTCCACCATGGGGGTTTTTTCATCGACACGGCGGCCTACGGCGGAAACAATCCGCTCGATAATATGCATCAGGTGGGCATTGTCTTTAAACGTCACGTTGGTTTTATACAGTTTCCCGTTCCGTTCGATGTAGACATTCTTGGGTCCGTTGACCATAATTTCCGAAATGATGGGGTCCTTCAAAAGGGGCTCCAGAGGGCCGAGACCAACAACTTCTTCCACCAGTTCGGTCACCAGGATATTACGCTCGCTGGTGCCCATTGGAATTTTTTCAGTGGCCAGAAATTTTTCCAGGAACCGGTGGGCCGCCAATGTGACTTCTTCTTTGCCCAGCGATTCGGTTGGCGAAATATTGAGGTTCTCAACCAGCAGGGTGTGCACCCGGGTTTTCACCTCTTCAAACCGGTCGCCTTTTTTAGGTTGAACGCCTTGCTGGTGATGATTGACATCATACATTGTGGCGCTGTTTGCGGCTTGCCCACTTTGGTTCGTTCCTGCAGGGCCCGCTGTTGAGCCAGGACCACGTGGAGTCTGAGGGCCGCCCACCGGGCCGGCCTGCATTCCCGGTCTTTTTAAGCGATCCCGTAATGACATGATGCTTGCTCTATCCTTCGAACA
>CAZXUP010000016.1:0-19006 GCA_964643815.1 uncultured Vampirovibrionales bacterium | reverse complement strand
CTAGCACCATGGCATCCCCAATCAAAGCCCCCGATTCTTTAGCCGCGCGCTCCGGCGCCAGGCTGCGGCATTTGGCAATCCCCGGATTGCTGCTTTTAGCGTTTGTCATGTTTTTTTATGGCTTGGGAAGTTATCCGCTGTTTGACCTGGACGAACCCCGCTATGCGGAAGCGGCCCGCGAAATGCTGGAGCGTGGCAACTGGATCACGCCTTATTTCAACTACGAGTTGCGTTTCGATAAACCGGTGTTTTTCTACTGGCTGATTGCCTTGGCATACAAGTTGTTTGGGTTGTCCGAATTTTCCGCCCGTTTTTTCAGCGCGGTGACGGCCACGTTGACGGTGGGCATGGCTTACTGGTTTGGACGTTACACGATTGGCAATCGGTACGGCCTGTTTGCCGGGGCGATTTTGGCCACGTCCATTCTGTTTGCCGCCATTGCCCGGATGTCGATTACGGATATGACGCTGGCCTGTCTGATGACGGCGACCACACTCAGCTTGTTTATGGTGGCGCATCGCAGTGTGCGCTGGTGGTTGGTGGCCGGATTGTTTGCGGGACTGGCCGTGTTAACCAAAGGGCCGGTGGGGTTGGTCGTGCCGGGTGCTATTTTTAGTATCTATGCGTTTTTAATCGGAGACTTCAAGCGTTGCCTGCTCAATCGCTGGCTGCCGCTGGCGTTACTGGTGTGTGTGCTGGTTGCGTTGCCCTGGTACGTGTTGGCGTATCTCGAAAACGGCTCTAAATTCACCGATGCCCTGTTTTTGCATAACGTCACCCGCTTTTCAGATACGGTTTCCGGGCATAGGCAACCCTTGTATTTTTACGCGATTGTACTGCCCGTTGGTTTTTTGCCCTGGAGCGTCTATCTTCCGGCGGCCATCCGGCGGTTTTGGCAACGCGCCAAAACACAGCATGCGGCGCTGGTTCAAGCGCAGGATTTCAATTATCTGGTGCCGCTGTATGCCATCGTCTGGGCTGTCTTTATCTTTGTCTTTTTTACGTTTAGCAGCACCAAGTTGTTGACGTATATTTTGCCGATGTTCCCCGCATTGGCCTTGCTGACCGCTGAAGCCTGGCATGCGCTGAGGCCGGACAGCTCAGAAGGCTTAAAGTACAAGCGTTGGTTCTCGGTCCCGGCGTGGGGTTTGGTGTTGGCCGTGCTGGTTGCGGGCGGGGTGTTTATCCTGGATATGGAAGCCTTGCTGCCGCGCGAAGCCAAAGGCATTGTGGCCGGTCAGGCGAATGTGGTGGCGGTGGTCCTGATGGTGGTTGGTTCGATTGTGACCGCGTTATTGCTGCACCGAAAAAACATTGTGCTGGCTTTGTTCGGCCAGGCAGCCACGATGGCTTTGGTCGTGATTGTGGCATTGCACGGCATTGTGCCCAATTTTAGTCGTGCGGCACAAGGCGCCATGTTGAAATATCTGGCCAAAACCAACGGCCAGCCGCTAATGCTGTACGAAATCCAGCGACCCAGCCTGACGTTTTACGGTCAGCGCCGGGTGCCCCGCTACGTGGAAGAAGATTATGTCGAAATTGAGCGGGAGCTTAACAGAAATCCAAGAACCTTCGTGATTACCAAAAATCACCACCTGGAGCCGTTTTGCAAGCTTCTTCCCGCTTCGCTGGAAGTCAGCGTTCTTGAAAAAGACCCTGTTTATAGTTTACTCTCTGTAAGCAAAGTGTCCCCATCCCCAACCCGGAACCATTAGCGATGCAATCAACCGTGACCGTACCTTTCCCGACGCCCGCTGCATCCCAAGATGCTGAACAGGCTGTCAAGAACGCCTTTTTGGGCGTCTCCCCGGATGTCTCCTTCATCATTCCGGTCTACAACGAAGTGGAAAACGTGGATGCCCTGATTCGTGAAGTGGCTGAAACCGGCTATCGGTTGCAGCGCCCGTTTGAAATCGTGGTGGTGGACGATGGCTCGAAAGATGGCACAGTGGCGTCGTTAAAGCGCCTGACAAAAACCTACCCCCAGCTTCGGGTGGTCTGCCTCAAGCGCAACTATGGGCAAACCCCCGCGACATCGGCGGGTTTCCACTATGCCCGGGGCAAGTATTTCGTGACGCTGGACGGCGATTTGCAAAACGACCCGGCCCAGGTGCCAGAGATTATCGAGATGCTGGAAGCCGAAGGGCTGGATATTGTCTGTGGCTGGCGCAAAAACCGGCAAGACAAGGCACTCACCCGCAAGCTGCCTTCCATGATTGCCAACCGGATTATCGGGGCTGCCACCGGGGTGAAAATCCACGATTACGGCTGCTCTCTTAAAGTTTATCGGGCCGAAGTGGCCAAAGATGTACCGTTGTATGGGGAAATGCACCGGTTTATCCCGGCGCTGGCCAGTATTGATGGCGCGATCATCAAGGAAGTGCCGGTTAGCCACCGCGCTCGCGTGGCGGGTAGTAGCAAGTATGGCTTGTCGCGTACCTTCAAGGTCATTTTGGACCTGTTGACAGTCGTCTTCCTGCGGCGCTTCCTCACCCGTCCGCTGCACATGTTCGGTCGGGCCGGGCTGGGCTTTTTGTTTACCGGCATGGTCATTCTCTTTTACCTGCTGCTGGATAAGTTCCTGCTGGGGCACGATATCGGCTCCCGTCCCCTGCTGATAACCGGCGTGTTGATGTTCATGACCGGCATTCAGCTGATTTCGACCGGTTTGATTGCGGAGATTCAGGCCAGAACCTATTTCGAGTCTCAGAACAAACCGATTTTCAAGATTCGAGAAGTCGTTGAGCATGACACAGCCCCAGTTTAAGCAGGGTGTCCAACCGGTTAGTGCGCCGGTCTCGGGCGATCATGCAGCGACGCCGGCCTCCAAAGGCGGGTGGAAGCAGGTTGTAAAAATCCTGTTTGGGCTTGGCATGATTGCTTTTCTGCTGCATCAAACGGGCATTGAAAACACAGTAAGCCGCTTGTCTCAGGCCAATCTCTGGTATGTGCCCGTTGGCATTTTCATTTATTTATTTTCGCAGGTGATTAGCACATACCGGTGGCAGTTTTTGGCAGAAGCGCTTGGTTTTCAGCGTTCGTTGAGAGAGCTGTACGATTACTATCTCATCGGCATGTTTTCCAACCAGTTTTTACCTGGGGCTATTGGTGGCGATGCCGTGCGGATGGTGTTTTTGGCCCGCAGTTGCAACCGCAAAAAACGCGAAGCCTTGCTGACCATCCTGGCCGAGCGAGGCGTTGGGCTGGCGGCTTTGTTGATACTCACCGGCATTATTTGTCTTTTGCCGGTGGCGCATCCGGTGCCGCCTTTGTATCGAGGGACGTTGCTCAGCTTGTCTTTGGGCGGCGTGCTTGGTTTTTTAGTTTTAAGAGTCGCCCCGTTGGAACAATGGGCCGCCAAAATTCCCAAGCTGGCTTTGTTGCTGCAAGCCAGGGTGTATTGGGATAATCTGCCGCTGCTGGCGCGCTCCATTTCTATCTCTTTGGTGGTTCATGCCCTGATGGTCTGTATGCATGCGTTGGTTGCCGCTGCCATGGACATCCAGGTTTCGTTCCTGTATCTGGCGGTTACTTACGGGGTGGTGTCCCTGGCCAGTGTATTGCCCATTACCCAGGGAGGGCTGGGTGTCCGGGAATTCGCCTATCAGGCGCTGCTTTCCAAGGTTGGGGTTGACCCCGCAACCGGTCTGGCGTTTGGAGTGTATTGGCTGCTGATATCGACTTTGACATCCCTGGTCGGTGGTTTGGTCCTGATTAAAGGGCACTACAAAACCCCCACCCTGCAAGAGGCTGAGGTTGGCGAGGCCTAAAAAAGCTTGATACCGCATGAGCCTTATGGGACAATCCTAGGACATGTCAAGAAGCCTTGGTTTCTGCAATGGATGAGGTTAGCACCTTGAAACAGCACTCTTTTAAGTTTCGCTCGTGTTACGCGTTGATGCTTGCTTTGTCATTTAGCGCGTTTATGGTTGTTCAGCCTGCCAATACCTGGGCAGAAGATGCGTTGGCGCCCGCAGGAGATGTTCCGGCGCTTGAGGAGGCTTCTCCCACGCCGCTCAGCGAATTTGCGCCCAACGATATCCGTCCGGCGCGCGGGCAGCGTTACGACCAGGGTTTGACGATTAATCGGGTTGCCATTGAAGGCAACAAGCTGATCCCGTCCACAAAAATCAAGGAAACGATGGTCATCCGTCCGGGCACGTTGTACAGCAAGAACACGCTGAAAGACGATTTGCGCCGTATTTACGATATGGGCTATTTCACCGAGAAGATCAAGGCGGTGCCTATTTCGACCAACGACGGCATTATGCTGCGGATTGTCGTTCAGGAAAACGCGCCGGTGACGGGTGTGAACATCGACGGCAACACGCTGATTGACGATAACGAACTGCAGGCTATTTTTGCCGGGCAGACGGGCCTGCCGCAAAATATCGGGCAGTTGAATGAAAGCATCGAAAAAGTCGAAAAACTGTATGCCGACAAAGGCTATGTCCTGGCGCGGGTTGCCAACATCGAGGATGATCCCGATGGCATGATCAACCTGAAAATCAACGAAGGTCTCATCGACAAGGTTCAGTTTGTCGGTAACCGTAAAACCAAGGACTTTGTCGTCCAGCGCCTGATGATTACCAAAGAGGGACAGGTTTATAACGAAAAACTGCTGGCGGATGACCTGAAGCGTATCTTTGGCACCCAGGGCTTCTCCGATGTCCGTCGCGTGATTACGGCGTCTCCGGATGATCCGGACAAGTACAACCTGACGGTGGAGCTGGATGAAAAACGCACCGGCGCCATTTCGGTGGGTGGCGGTGTTGATACCAGTTCCGGCTTGTTTGGTTCGGTGGGCTACAACGATCCCAACTTCCTGGGTCGCGGCCAAAACGTCAACTCCGTGTTTGCGGTGGGTACCGGTGTGATTGGCCGTAACCGCAATACGCAGGCCAACGCCCGAACCTTCCAGTTTGATGTGGGCTGGAGCGACCCCGACTTTATGAACACGGCCAACTCGCTGAGTGCCAACGTGTATGGCCGCGACTTCGGCAGCTTTAACGTTCCGTTGGGCGTCGAGCGCCGTATCGGTGCGGAAGTGGCGTGGGGTGCTCCGTTTAGGGATTACAGGCACACATCCGTTGGGCTGAGCCTGCGGGGAGAGAATGTCAGTCTGCGGGATTATGCGAATGATGGCGATTTGAAAGAATTTGGTCTGACCAAGGACGAGCGCAAGGATCAGCTGAAAGGCGGTACGTTTGTCTCGCTATCGCCCACGCTGGCGTTCGATACCCGGAACAATCGTTTAAACCCCAGTGGAGGTTGGTTCAACACCGTGTCGCTGACGGGCGCCTATGGCATGAGCGGCGCTGGTTCCTACGGGATGGCCAATGCCAACCTGAGAAAATACATCAAGATTCGCGATGGCATTACGCTGGCGTTGAATGCCCAGGGTGGCCGCAATTTGATTGGCGATGTGCCGGAATTCAACATGTTCCGTCTGGGTGGCGCGTACTCCGTGCGTGGTTTCCAGGAGGGCGGTCTGGGTATCGGCAACGGATACATGTTGAGTACTGCTGAGTTGCGCACGAAGGTTCCGGTCTTTGGCAGGCTCAAAAATATCCCGGTGCTCAATTCGCTGACTGCCGCCACATTTTTGGATGCCGGTGGTGTTTTGGGTGAATCTACCTTTAATACGATTTTTGATCGTCCTGGCTTTGGAGCATCCGCCGGTTTGGGCCTGCGGCTTAATATGCCGGGGTTGGGATCGATCCGGATCGATTATGCGGTTCCGATTGCGGGCCAAGGCGACTTTACCCGGAACTGGAGCTTTGGCGTCGGCGAGAAGTTTTAGGCGGAACACTTCCGCGTTTTCCGCATCCTGTTTAACAGATGTATAATTGACACAATAAGTTTCGTATTCAGAAGTACGTTTGCCAAAGGAGCTGTATTTAGATGAAACGTTTAATGACCCTGTTGCTGTCTGCATTCTTTGTGTTTTCAACGGCCGCTGCGCAAGCTGCTGATACCATCGGTACGGTAGACTACGAAAAATTGCTGCGCTCGTACACCAAGGCGCAATTGTTCAGCGATGACATCAAGTCCAAGCAAGCCGAGCTGGAAAAAATGCAGGCCGAGTTCGTCAAGCAAATCCGCGAAGCCAAGGCCAAAAATCCCAACAACCCGGTTCAGGTCGATCAACTGCAAAAGTCTCTGGAAGATAAATTGCAGGCTAAGCTGAACGACTTCCGCGGCTTCCAGGAATCTCAGGCAAAAGCATTGGAAACCGAAATGAACAACGCCATTGAAGGCGCGGCCAGAAACAAGAACCTTTCCATTATTTTGGCCAAGCAAACCGTGTTTGTGGGCGGTACCGACATCACCAACGATGTGCTGTCCCGCTTGAACGCCGTAAAATAGCCACGGCAAGCAAATCAATCTCAAAAACCCGGATCCACTGCGATCCGGGTTTTTTGCATTTTAGCGTGCTTAATGAAGTTTAACGGGAGCCGAGGCAGGTGCTTTGGTACAATGGCGTCATGAGTTCCTCAAATAGTTCGGCTTATCAAACCTTGCATTCGGCCAGTGTGGATGCCAGCAAAGCATCCCCGATGGTGGCGCAGTTTATCGAGGTCAAATCCCAGTATCCGGGGATTATCCTGTTTTACCGGATGGGGGATTTTTACGAGACGTTTTTTGAAGACGCCCTGATCTCGGCGCGGGTGTTGGAAATTACCCTCACCGGGCGCGATGCGGGGCAGTTGGGTCGTATCCCGATGGCAGGCATCCCTGTCAAAGCTGCGGAAGCCTATCTCAGCAAATTGCTGACGCAAAACTTTAAAGTCGCTATTTGCGAACAAATGGAAGATCCGGCGCAAGCCAAGGGACTCGTTAAACGCCAGGTCGTGCGCGTGCTGTCCAGTGGCACCATTACCGAGCAGTCGTTGTTACGTCCCGAAGAAAATAATTTTTTGGCGGCACTTATTGTCAAAGATAAGTCCACATGCGGCCTCGCGTATTGCGATATCACCACGGGCGAGTTTTGCGCGACGGAATTGTCCTATGCCGAATTGCTGTCGGAACTTGATCGGATTCGTCCGGTGGAAATTCTGGTTCGGGGCAAAAAGCGCAAGGCGGTTTCCATTCAAGAACTGGACGACTTTCTGCCGGATGTTC
The DNA here is from genome assembly GCA_964643815.1 of uncultured Vampirovibrionales bacterium. Classification (GTDB taxonomy): domain Bacteria; phylum Cyanobacteriota; class Vampirovibrionia; order Vampirovibrionales; family Vampirovibrionaceae; genus CAZXUP01. The sequence continues at coordinate 11,881 of CAZXUP010000016.1, read as the reverse complement.
CGGCTGAGGTGACTGACAACTACCGTTGTACGCCGCTTTCTGAAAGCGCGTTTACCGTTGCCGATACGCGGCAGATTTTGATGGATCTCTTGCAAGTCAAATCACTGGAAGGGTTCAGCTTGTATAATGCGCCGTTGGCGCTGCAAGCTGCGGGCGTGATTGGCTATTACATCAGCGCCAATTTCATTGAAAATAAACCCGTTTTTAATGGCATCCGCACGTATTCACTGCAACAAACCGTCACGATGAATACGGCAGCCCGGCGCAACCTCGAATTGCTTTCGACTGTGCGCAGCAATCAGTACGAGGGCAGCCTGCTGTGGGTGTTGAATAAAACCTGCACCAGTATGGGCAATCGCTTGTTGCGTCAATGGATTAACCAGCCGCTGACGAATTTGCATGAAATTCATTCGCGTCTGGATGGCGTGGATGAGCTGGTGGGCAATCCCGGCATCCGCGAAGCAGTGCGAGGCATCTTGCCGGATATTTACGATATCGAGCGCCTCAGCACCAAAATTGCCAATCTCACGGCGCAACCGCGCGATCTCATTGCGCTCAAACAGTCCATTGTCCGCCTGCCTGATCTCTCCAATCTGCTGAAGCGGCTGGAAACCTTTTATCTGGTGCGGATGCAGGCATTTCCGCCCGAATTGTTTAAAATGATGGCCTTGATCGACCAGGCCATTGATGACACGCCCGCGCTCAATCTGAAAGAAGGCGGTATCATCCAGGCCGGGTATCATGCCGAACTGGACCAGATGCGTGATCTCGTTCGTAACCACGAAGATTGGCTGGCGCAATATGAAACGCAAGAGCGGGAGCGTACCGGCATCAAAACGCTCAAGGTTTCGTTCAACAGCGCGTTCGGGTATTTTATCGAAGTGACGCGGGCCAACAGCAATGCGGTGCCTGCCGATTATCATCGCAAGCAAACCCTCACCAATGCCGAGCGTTACACCACCGAGCTTTTGAAAACGCATGAGGGTCAGGTGCTGGACGCGCAAAGCCGCCAGTACGAACTGGAATACAACCTGTTTATCGAATTGCGGCAAAAGTTGCTGGCCTACGCGCCGATTTTATCCGATTGCGCCCAGCGTGTGGCAGTGCTGGATGTGCTGCAATCGCTGGCAACGGTGGCAGTCGAGCAAAACTATGTGCGTCCGCTGGTGGATGAGTCGCATGAGATTAACTTGCAGCAAAGCCGTCATCCGGTGGTCGAGAAAATCTTGCCGCTGGGGCGGTTTGTACCCAATAACGTTATGTTGTCGGCCAACCCAAAAGAGTATCAGATTCCTCAACTGATGATCATCACCGGTCCCAACATGGCCGGAAAATCGACGTACATGCGCCAGGTGGCCCTGATTGTGCTGATGGCCCAAATTGGTTCGTTTGTGCCTGCCTCGTATGCGCGCATTGGTTTGGTGGATGGCATTTACACGCGTGTGGGCGCGGTGGATGATCTCTCCAGCGGGCAATCGACCTTTATGGTGGAAATGAACGAAACCGCGCAAATTCTAAATGGCGCCAGCCGCCGTGCGCTGGTGCTGTTGGATGAAGTGGGACGCGGCACCAGCACCTACGATGGCGTTTCGATTGCCTGGGCCGTGGCCGAATATCTGATCAACAAAACCGGTTGCCGCACGCTGTTTGCGACGCATTATCACGAGATGAACACGCTGGAAGAAACCAATTCCAAAATCGCCAACTACCGCGTGTGCATCACCGAAAACAACGGTGAAATCGAGTTTTTACATACAGTCGAACCCGGCGCCGCGCAAAAAAGTTACGGCATCCAGGTGGCCAAAATGGCAGGGATTCCCAACGAAGTCATCCACAAGGCCGAAGCATTGTTAAGCCGGATGCAGCGCAAAGAGCTGGCGACGGTCGAACATCGCCGTCAACCGGTGGAGGCATTGGAGACACCCCAATTGAGTTTGTTTTGAGGTTTCGACGGATGCGGTTTCAATCTGGCTTGATGGGTGTTTGCCTGTTGGGCATGCTAAATCTTATGACCGTTTTACCGATCTGGTCCGAGTGTCCGTCACAAACGTTGACTGCCGTGATGGTGACGCCGCTTTCGTCACGCATCAATCACCGGGGAGATGCGCTGGAGGCACGGCTAACGGAGTCGATTATGTTGAACGAGCAGCTCCTTCGTTCCGGTACCCGATTGCTGGGCCGGGTGACGGATGTGGAGTCGGGGCGCCGGAAAGACGGCGGACGAATCCAGGTGCTGTTTGACAAGCTGGCGGATGATGTGAAGGTCTATCCTGTTTCGGCGGCGTTTGCCACCGAGGACGCCTGGCTCCGAATCAGCGATGCGGATACGGCAGTCTGGTCCGTATCGTTGATGCGTTCCACCCGTCTGCTTAGCCAAAAACTGATGCGGAAGCTGGGTGCCGATCGGGCCGTGTGGAACCAGATTTTGGGCTTGAACCAGAACAGCGTGATCGACCCGTCATCGGATGCGTTCATGCGGGAATACAACCGGCATGATGTTTTGATCGGCAGCGGGGATCGGGTGCGGGTATTCGTTCGTTGTCCCTGAGCTTAACCTGATATCAGCGTTATTTCGGTTGATTTGAGATACAATAGAGCCATGCGAATGGACGAAACAACCATTGCCGCCATTGCCACCGCCCGTGGCGAAGCGGGTATCGCCGTCATTCGGCTAAGTGGGCGTCAGGCTTGGGAGATGGCCTGGGAATTATTTTCGCGCAAGAACATCGTGTTTCAGGCGGGGCGGTTTTATCATGGCTGGATTACCGATGACGGCGACATTGTCGATGAAGTGATTCTGCTGATGTTTAAAGGACCCAAAAGCTATACGGGCGAAGACGTGGTGGAAATCCATTGCCATGGGGGCGATGCCGTCACGCACAAAATTTTGTCGCTCTGTTTGCGTCAAGGTGCGCGTTTGGCGATGCCCGGCGAATTTACCAAGCGGGCTTTTTTGAACGGCAAGATGGATTTGACGCAGGCCGAATCGGTGATCGATCTGATTTCCTCGCGGAGCGAGCGGCTAATGAATCAAGCCTCCAACAACCTCAAAAACCGTTCGTTGGGACAGTATATCGATCAGATTACCGGACCAATCATGGACTTGCAGGCGCAGATTGTGGCGAGCATCGACTTCCCCGATGAAGTCGATGAGCCGGATCGCCAGACCGTGGCCCAACGACTTCAGGTTTGCCTGGAGCAGGTGTCTCGGTTAAAAGCCAGTGCCCAGCGTAACCGCCTTCTGCGCGAAGGTTTGAAAGTGGCGTTGCTGGGGATGCCCAACTCCGGCAAGTCGTCGCTGTTCAACATGCTGCTTTCCGCCGAGCGTTCGATTGTGACGGAGCAAGCCGGCACCACGCGCGACATGGTGACCGAGAGTCTGGAAATCGATGGTATTCTGTTGACCCTGATTGATACGGCAGGCATTCGGGAAACGCGCCAGTCGATTGAGATGATGGGCATTGAGCGGAGCTGGAAAGCTGCCAGCGAAGCGCATGTGGTGTTGTATCTGATTGACACGTCAGTCGGCATGTTGCGCTACGATCATCAGATTTTGTCCAAGCTTGATCCGGAAAGCACGATTATTGTGGGCAACAAGTGCGATTTGCCGCCGGGACAAAAAACGAACCCGGCGTGGATTACGATTTCGGTCCGTACCGGGGATGGGCTGGACGAATTGATCGAAGCGCTCCGGCAAAAAATTCGGCGCTATAGCCATGAAGAAACCGGCTTGACGTTGGCGCTCAATCATCGCCAGATTGCCTGCTGCCAGGGAATTGAAGAGTGCCTGTTCCAGGCGCTGCAAACCGCGATGAATCCCAGTATGCCCATTGATATGATCACCGTGCCCATCACCGATGCCTTGCGCAAGGTGGATGAATTGTTGGGGCGCAACACAACCGAGGATGTATTGACCAGTGTCTTCCAGCAGTTCTGTGTCGGTAAATAATCACCTCGATTATCGGGCATTGCCACTGGAAGTGCAGGTGGCTCAACTCTTTATGGTGGGGTTTGAAGGCGACGCACCCAATGCGATCACGCAACGTTTTTTAGAACGCGGTGTGGGTGGCCTGATTTTTTTTCGGGATAATTTTCAAAATTTGCCGAATGCCAGTGTGGTTAAAACAGGCTTGGAACAACTGGATGCTGCTATCCCATCCGCATTGCCGCGTCCACTGTTTGGCATTGATCAGGAAGGCGGTCAGGTCGAGCGCTTGCCGCATTCATTTTTTCCGACATTACTAACACCCGCCGCGGTGTCGCTTTCAAAAAATCCGGATGCGCTGGCACGGGATATGTATGCGTTAATGGCCAAACGATTGTGCCAATTGGGCTTTAATCTCGATTTTTTTCCGACGCTGGATGTTAATTTGAATGCGCAAAACCCGATTATTGGTGTGCGCAGTTTTGCGGAGAACGCGGACGATGTGATTCGCCTCAGCCAAATTGCAATGGAGGAATTTGATCGGGCGGGCTTACTGTCGGTGGGCAAGCATTTTCCGGGGCATGGCAACGGGACGGTGGATTCGCATCTGGATTTGCCGACGCTGTGTTTTACGGAAGAAGAACTCAAACCGTTTCGTCATGCCATTCATGCCGGGTTGCCGATGATGCTAGTAGCGCATGGGTTTTATCCGGCCTTGCAAACCACGCCCGAAGAACGCGTTTTGCCGTCATCGGCGTCGCCTGCCATCATTCAAAATTTATTGCGTAAGCAACTGGGTTTTGAAGGCGTCGTCATTACCGATGACATGTGCATGGGTGCGATCACCAGGCATCGCAGTCCGGTGGAGGCCGCGTTGGCCTCTTTAAAAGCGGGCGTGGATATCTTGCTGTACAAGCAAAGCACACAAGATGAGTGGGATGTTTACGAAGCAGTCTTGAAGGCATTGCAAAACGGCGCTTTGCCGATGGCGCAATTGCAGGCGTCGCTGGCGCGCATTCAGAAACTGAAAACGTGGTTGGCCGCGCAAAAAAAATCCGTATTTTCATCCGAAGATTTCAGTTTGGAACAATGCCGAAAAGATGCGGAAGCGATGGCATTGCGTGGGATTAGTGTCGTAGAGGGCAATGAGGATGTGCTGCCTGTTTCCAAAAACGAAAAACTGTTGCTGGTGCATCCCGATCGCAACACGATGGGCAACTATGCGTTTGATGTTCCGACATCATCCGGTTTGGATGTGGTGTTGAGAGAAGCGGGGTATGCCCAGGTTCACAGTATCGAATACCCGCCCAGGTCTGATTTTTTGCATCAGGATTTCATGGCGGCGGAAATTGAAACACCGGATGCGATTGTGTTTGTGAGTTTCAATCTGACGCTGCAACCCGAGCAAAACAAGCTGTATGAAGCGCTTGCACAACGTTTTCCAGATGCGAAAAAAATGGTTGCCTCTGCCGGAATGCCAATTTTGCCTGTCGGACAAAAACCGGATGCGCACCTGGCATTGTGTAGCTATCGCCCCGCTACGATGCAAGCGCTGGTTCATGTTTTGGCCAATGGTATTCCACACTAGGCTAAATATCTTTGGATTTTTGGCAGCGCGTTTTCCAGTTGGCGTAAAAACGCCTGCTTCGGATCGCTGATCGCATTCGCGATTTCCTGCGGTGTTTGCGCCATCGGAAAGACCGAGATATTCGGCGGAAAATCCAGCTCTTCTTGCGCGTGTCCGCAAATAACAACCACTGGCTTGTTGTCGGCCCAGGCCAATACGTTACCGATGGCTTTTCCTCCAAAAGAAGTGGCATCCAGGCGGCCTTCGCCTGTGATTATCACATCGGCGGCGGCAATGCGTTGTTGCAAGTTCAGGCTTTCTGCTATCCAGTGGCTGCCGGAGACAATGCCCGAGCGTGGCAAATGCCGCAAGCCATACGCCAGGCCACCGGCGGCACCCACGCCGGGAAGGGTGCCGGTGTCCACGCCACAGGCTGCCGTCATCAAGCGGTTGATGTGCGCCAGACCGGCTTCCAGTTGTCTGCATTGTGTGGGTGTTGCGCCTTTTTGCGGTGCAAAAATGTTGGCCGTGCCATCCGGCCCTAGCAACGGGTTGACCACATCGGTTGCAATCAGCAGTTGGCCGTCATAGGGCCAGTGGGGTGTCCATTCGATGTTGTGGATTTGCTCTAAATGTTCTCCCCCGATGGGCTGCATGAAAGTCTGGCCGGTGTGATCCAGAAACCGGACGCCTAATGCCTGCAATGCGCCCAAGCCGCCATCGGTGGAAGCGCTACCGCCCAGCGTGACGACGATTGTTTCCAGTTTTTGATGGGTGTGTGCTGCGTGTTTTAAAACCGCATTCAGTAATTCGCCAACCCCATACGATGTTGCTGTCATCGGCGCCAGTTTGTGATCGGGAAGAAGGGCATACCCATGCGCCTGAGCCGCTTCGATGACCGCCATGTTCTTGGCGGGCTGCGTCAAATACCTGGCGTTAACCTGTAATCCCGGTACGGGGCCGGTGACTGTTTCATTACCAAAGCGCCAGGCCGGGTCGTTGTGTTGCAAGACGCTCAGCGTATCGTCGCCGCCATCGGCAATGGGGCAGATATCCAGTATGGTCTTGTCTGGTAGATATTTTTTTAACAGGGTTTTTGCCAGTTGGGCAGCATCCCAGGCGGGTAAGCTGCCTTTAAAGCAGGCAGGTGCGATTAAAATCCGGCGTTGCTCGCCCGGCATATCACTCTGTCCTTTGGTCCGTACTCTCTTTATCAGCCTTGTCAGGCATTTTTACTTGAAATTATGGCATACTTCAGAGAAGCAAGACGATGGCCGATACATGGCGTATGCTACATTTGATATGTAAAGCTTGAAACCGAATTTTTGATGGAAAGTTGTATGCGGCAAAACGCAAAAACAGGGTTTACGTTGATTGAGTTGGCTGTGGTGATTGCGATTATCGCTATTCTGGCGGCTATTGCCATTCCACGTTTGGTCAATGCGACGGCCAGCAGCGAGTGCAGCAGTATCAAGTACATGGCCAACCAGCTTAGCAGCGCGGCGGCCATTTGGGCGACCGAAAACTCCGCGATGCCGACCTCGTTTGACCAGTTTGTTTCGGCAGGGCCAGTGCCAAATCCGGCGCCTTTGGGCGCGCCTACGATTAGTCTGCAAAGCTTTGGACCCAATGCGGCCAGCAGCCCATGCACCTTGGGTGGCAACACGATTAGCTGTAACGGTACGTTTAGTGCGTATAATCCACGCTATACGCTTTCGGCGGGCAGTGTGACACTCAACAAGCCCGTCCCGGCTGTGCAGGCGGATGCTCCGGCCTGCCAGTAAAGTTTTTATCAAAAAATAGGTAATTTTACGGATACAGATTGCAGACGATCCATCCGATGCAATCTACAAACACCCGCTATAATGACAAGTAATGAGTTGATCCATTTTTAGCGTATTTTGTAGGAGAGTTTACATGACAGCCCCCAAACAAGGTTTTACGTTGATTGAATTGGCCGTGGTTATCGCCATTATCGCCATCCTGGCGGCGGTTGCCATCCCGCGCTTCGGCAACACCACCGCTACCGCCGAATGTTCCATGATTAAAAACATGGCGACCCAGCTCACCAGCGCGGCGTCCATCTGGACCGCTGAGAATGCGGCGACGCCTACGACGTTTGACCAGTTTGTTATCCAGACGGCATTGCCTAACCCGGTTCCCCCAGGTGGCCCTACCATCAGTTTGCAGACCTTTGGTCCGAATGCGGCGACCAGTCCGTGCACGGTCGGCGACACCATTAACTGTAGCGGTGCCTTTACTTCCTACAACCCGGTTTATAACTTTGCCAGCGGTGTCGTGACGTTGACCCGCCCGGTGCCGGGCATTGGAACTGCGCCCGTTTGCCAATAAGCTGAATCATTCAAGAGCCTGGATGAACAGTCCAGGCTCTTTTTTGACTTTTTGGACCTGAAATATGAAATCACTGAAAACTGCCCCAGAGCTGGTACTCTTTCCCCTGCTGGTGATGTTGCTGTTAACGGTGCTGGTCGGCATCACCGCGTATGAAGTCACCAACACCTGGCAGCAGTCGGCTGAAAAAACCACCCGAAAAACGGTGCAAGCAGTGATGCTCACGAATATTCGTTGGGGGCTTTATCGTGTTCAAAACGAACTCAAAACCAATCCCGGCAACCTCAATGCCGCCAAAGGCCAGTGGGGCGAAATTCGGCAGCAAGTCAACCTGCTGGCCGAAGCCGCGCCTTCGGAAGCCACCGTGCAACTGCTGCGAACGTTCATGAGCAAGCCCGAAAACATTCGGAAAATTGAAACGATTCTGGATAACGAATTCTTCAATACCAAGCTGACGGAAACCCATGCCGAACTGAAAACGCTCCAACAGCATTCCCATTTTATTACCACTGCCGTGACGCTGTGCATGCTGACGTTAGGCGGTGTGTTGATTGGCATCACCGCGTGGGATCTAACCCGGCTGGTCAAAGAGTTGTTGCGATCGCGCGATTTGAATATCCGGCTGCAAGAAGAAGAACGCCAGCGGATTGCGCAAGAATTGCATGACGGCGTGTTGCAGGAATTGATTGATTTGAAACGCGGCTATCAGACAGAAAAAGTGGATAACCTGATCGAGAGCCTGCGTCGGGTTTGCCATAATTTAAAGCCGCAGGTGCTGGATGATTTGGGTTTGGCCGCTGCGTTGGAGTTTTTGGCGGATGACTTGCGGCAAAGCGGCTTGACTCAGGTGCAGGTCAATCTGGATGCCGATGGGCTTGAAAAGCTGCCGAAAACGTATGAACTGCCCTTGTTTCGGGTGGTGCAGGAATTGTGCTCCAACATCAAACGGCATGCCCAGGCCACGCAAGCGACGTTGACAATCGTGTATCAACCAGACGAAAGCCCGTTGCTGCGTGGTTATATCAGCGACAACGGACGAGGATTTGATCCGAAAGCGGAGGCGCTTGGCCAGTTGGGTTTAACGGGTGTGCAAGAGCGTATTCAGCAGACGGGCGGGTCTTTTGAGATGAATAGCGCCCCCGGGGAAGGCAGCCGGTTCCGTTTTTCCATTCCCGTGCGTCCGCCGGCGAAAAGAAAGCATGCCTAAGCGGATCAAGATATTTATTGTGGATGACCATGCCGTGGTGCGCCAAGGCACCCGCGACATGCTGAATCGGGACTCCCGTTTTGAAGTGGTGGGAGAGCACGATTGCGGTGAGGAGTTGGCGGGGCTTCTGCGCTTGAAGCAGCCGGATGTGCTCTTGCTGGATATTAACCTGCCCGGACAAAACGGTTTGCAGCTTCTGGCCGAGCTGAAGCCCGAGTTTCCAGAGTTAAAAATTATTCTGTTTACCGCGCACAACGAGTTGCAGTACATCCGAAAAGCCCAAACTCTAAAAGCGGATGGCTACCTGAGCAAGATGATTACGGCAGAAGCGCTGCAAAAAGCGATTATCGCGGTGAGCGCCGCCAAGGCCGAGCCGGTTTTTTCGGAAGATGTTTTAAAAAAGTTGTCGGACAGCGAAAAATTGGATAACCAGCCCCGGCTGACCGCCCGGGAATATGAAATCCTGGTGCAGCTGGCCCAGGGGCTTACCAATCAGGGCATTGCCAAGAATCTGTGTCTGGCAGTTAAAACCGTGGACACGCATGTGGCCAACCTCATCAAGAAAACCGGCGTCAGCAACCGTACCCAACTGCTGGCATATGCCTACGAGCAGGGCTTGTTATAAAAGCAGGAGCGGGAGCCTCGACCGTATGGCCTATTTTGCATTGGCCGTTCCTGGGCTACAATAGTCGTATGAGGAAGTACACGGTTTTGGTGGCGCCCGCCCTGTTGGGGTTGGCAACGTGGGGGCTGGCGGCGTTGTGGCCCAGCCCGGCCTTCGGCACGGTGTTGGACGGCTTTGCGATTAACACGGAAGATAAAGCTGTGACTGTGACGCTGTTTACCGATCAGCGCACGCAGTACACCACCGAAACGCAGGACAAGCAGTTCAGCATTATTCTGCCCAACACCCAGCTTTCTCCCGAGCAGCTCAACAACGGCCTGCCGGTTGTCATCGACAATAAAAACCGCTTTATTGGCCGGGCGGTGCCCACCGAAGACGGTCGCGTCAAGATTATCCTGCCCAATTTGCCCGCCAACGATTATTCGGTCTCCGTTTTGCAACGAAAGCCCGGACAAAAACCGGCTGTGGCGACTGCCAAGTCGAAGCCGGTGGTTTTAAATGCCAGTCAGGACAATCAGTTTGAACAGGTGGCGGCCCGCTTCTCAAAGCCAACCGTTGCAAGCCGGGCGCCTGTTTCGTCCAAACCCACCGGCATGACTTCTAAAAATACAGACGAGACCACAACCATGCGCCTGAGTGCGCCGCCCAGCATTCTTCCGGCCACCGACGGCACGGTCTGGAACCCCTATGTCGTCAAACAGGCAGTCAAACCGCAAGCGGTGCCCAAAATCAGCAACTCCCCGTACAGCAACTACCGGCCAGTCGCACGTCAGCCGCAACGCAGAACGCCGCAGCATATTCCGCCGCCCATTATCAACGAACCCATCAACACGGTTTCGGTGGCCGAATCCACCCACCCTGTGGCGTCGGGCGACTTCAACAACCCCGATTTCAATCCAAACCCTGCTCCTCCGCCTCTGCCGGGAAGCACAGCATCCAATCCGCTCGATCCCTTGCCCCTGTTGCACGCCCTGGATGGAGTGAATCCTGCCAAAATGCCGTTTGACAACCTGCAAGGGCTGGCGCAGGATAACCCGTTTATCGGTGCTATCAGGCCCCTGCCTGCGATTAAAACCGTGCCGCCAACCTCTGTCGTGGTTAAATCCAGTCTTATTGCCGAACTCAAAGAGGCCATCGAGGCCCTGCCCCAGTGGTTGCTGGTGACCATGGGCTTATTCATGGGTGGCATGGGGCTTTTCATGCTGGTTGGGGGGCTGGTGCTATTGCGGCTGTTGTTTGTGCAGGCGCGTCAGGGCTTTTTGCCGCCGCAAACCATTGTCTTGCCGCCGGGCGTCCAGTTTGCCACCACCGATTTAAACCAGGCTCAGAAATCTCCCTATGCCAGCGCACCAGAACCTGTGTCCACGGTAACGTTCCAGGATTCGGCCTCGGTGAATGCGATGGATTACCTGAAGAAAAGCCCCAGTAACGTGGCGCAGGCCGTCCACAATACGGCATTGCTCAAGTTTCCGGCCCGCGGTCGCAGAGCGGTCGGGGCGCGAGTGGCCAGTCGGGTGCGCTGAGGGCTAATACGCGCTCATGCGGCGTAAACGAACCCGCACCTCAGGGTGGTTCGGGACTTTGTCGGGCGCAATGGCGGCATAGGTGTGATAGGCCTGCTGGGCGCGTTCCTGCTCGCCCCGCTCCTCGTAAATCATGCCCAACAGGTAATAGGCGGGCTGGAAGTTGGGGTCTTGCGTAATCAGCGCTTCCAGCACCACTTGGGCCTCGTTCAGGCGTCCTTGCGCCTTCAATGCGGTTGCCAACCCCAGTTGGGCCTGTGGGTGCCGGTTATTGTGCTGGAGCGCCTTGCGATACTGTTTTGCGGCGGTTTTAAACTCCCCACGGGAGGAAGCTGCTGCGGCCTGGTTCAAAAGCGCCCCAAATTCATCGGCTAATGCCGGAAGGGGCAGGAACAGACAAGCGCCTGTCAGTAACAAATGACACAGCCAAACACGCATTGAATGGAGACCCCACTTAGCTCGTAAGGCAGGTATCGACCTAAACCGCCCGGACTGAAGAGAGGCGTCAAAAAATGTTACAGGCAACCCGCCCGGACGGGCTAAGTTGAAAGGGGCGTTGCGTCATCCCTTCTGTGAAAGTCAGGGTTTGACGGCGCAAGGAACAGGTATTGTTGCGGATTTGCTTGTGTTATAGTGACTCCAACAATCACTCGTATCAGCCTTTGAAGGAGAAGAAAGGTTA
>CAZXUP010000015.1:10998-19440 GCA_964643815.1 uncultured Vampirovibrionales bacterium | reverse complement strand
CCGCCAGCGCGAAGAATCTCATGGAAGACTGGCTGGCCGAGTTCGAGGCGGAGCAACGGGAGCAAAACTAGTCAATCCCCCTCAGCCTTTATCGTTCCCGCTTTCGAGGGAATGACAAAGGCAAAGAAGAGCAAGGATGGCAAAAATCAGGAAGGCGTGGACGTGTTGGCGCCGCTGAGGATGGAAATGACCAGGCGTTCTTGGCTTGGCCGAAACGCCGGATTAAAAAACGCAGGATAAGCAGCCCCGCCCGACGCCCCTTCCACAACCGCACCGATATCGGATTTGACGGCCAACATGCCGTCCTCCATTTGCAAATCACTCATGGGCAGCAAGGATGCCTGTAATGTCTGCAATAAAACAGCATTGGCAGGCGCAACGTCCGTCACCCGGATGGCATCGCCCCATTGTGCGTTTAAATCTTCAAGTTGCAACCCAACAAAGCGGAAATCAACCGCTCTAAACAGCGGTTCCCAGGCCGAAGCCATCTTCAATGCGGTTGCCGTTCCGCTTAGTAAGCCACCGCCACCCACGGGAGAAACGACGATCACGTCGCTGTATGCCTGTTTCTGAAGCAAGGCAGCGATTTGCGCAGCCAATTCCAAGCCCAGCGTCCCCTGCCCAGCAACCACCCACGGATCGCTGTACGGATCGAGATAAGCTTCGCCCTCGCGCTGGTTTTCCATCGCCCAGACACGGGCGTCATCAAACGTATACCCCACACAGCACAATTCCGCCCGCACGCCTAAAGCTTGTACGGCGGCAATGGCGGTGTTGATCTTTTCCAGTTTCCCTTGCGCCGTATTTTCAGGCGCCACAATCCGCACCGAAGCCGGGCGAAGCAGCTCCGCCGCCTTGAGGACACCCAACGCATGGTTTCCGGTGGAAACCGTGACGAAACACTCCGCGCCAAAACTCTCCATCAACTTCGTCATACCCACCACCGCACCGCGTACCTTGTAGGCACGGATGATGGTTTGATCTTCGCGCTTGTAATACAGATGCGGCATCAGCCGGGAGGCTTGCAAGTCGGTCAACGGCGCCTGACCAGATTCGGCTGCGTTCACATTCAAACGCAGCGCGTTGCGATGGCGATCCAGAATGCGACTGGCTTCCAGAATCCGCGCATACCCTTCCAGCAAGGGCAGATAATTTTCGACTAGCAAGCCCTGCGGAAAGCCGGGCACGCTAATTCGGCCATCCAACCCAATGCCGATTGACGCATCAATCTGGCGGGTGGATGACTGAACAGCTTTCAGTGCCTGGCTTTCCAACATAAGTTTTTGCTTTCCTATTTCATGAATATTTCTGAGTCACTATTTTAGACCTGGATTCCCGCCTGCGCGGGAATGACGGATCAGTTTCTATCGCGATTCACCAGCCGCCCGGAGGACAGCCAGCTCATCATGCCGCGCAGCTTACGCCCGGCCACTTCCAGCGGATGCTGCCGATCGGCTTCCACCAGTTGTTTCAGGCGCGGTTGGCCGGAGCGCACTTCTTCCAGCCACTCACGCGCAAACTCGCCGGACTGGATTTCTTTCAAGACTTCCTGCATCGCGGCTTTGACTTCCGGGCCCACCACGCGCGGCCCACGGGAGACATCACCGTAGCGCGCCGTGTCGCTGATGGAGTAGCGCATGTCTTCCAGCCCGCCTTCATACAGCAAGTCCACAATCAGCTTCAGTTCATGCAAACATTCAAAATACGCCAGCTCCGGCGGATAGCCCGCTTCGACCAGGGTTTCAAACCCGGCCTTAATCAACGACGTCGCGCCGCCGCACAACACGGCCTGCTCACCGAACAGATCGGTTTCGGTTTCATCCTTGAAATTGGTTTCGATGATGCCCGCGCGACCGGAGCCCAGGCACGCCGCATAACCCAACGCGAGTTCGCGCGCTTCGCCGGTGGCATCCTGATGCACCGCAAACAACGACGGCACGCCGCGCTCGCGTTGATACTCGGAACGCACCAGGTGGCCCGGACTTTTGGGCGCAATCAAAAAGACATCGACATCTTTGGGCGGCGCCACTTCGTTGTAATGCACGCTGAACCCATGGCTGAACACCAATCCCTGGCCGGGTCGCAGCTTGCCTTCAAAATATTGTTTGTACACCGGGCCATGCTGCACATCGGGAATCAGAAAAACAAACAAATCGGCCCATTCCACGGCATCTTCCAAAGACAACGGTTCCAGACCAGCGGCGCGCACTTTGGCTTCCGTCGAACTGCCGGAACGCAGCGCAATTTTGACATTCGCGCCGGATTCCTTCAGGTTGAGGCTTTGCCCGTAACCCTGGCTACCAAAACCGAGGACAGCGATTTTTTTGGTCAGCAGCTTGGCGCGATCAATATCTTTATCGTAAAAAATATTCAGTTGGGTGGGTTTACTAAGCGTTGTTGGCATGGGGGGCTCTCCTTTTTTCAGTTGGGGTAAACAATTCAGTCACTTTTGTCAAACCGGGTTTGGATGTTTCAGTCGCATCCAGCACATACACCTGCTTCTGCAAAAACTTCAGCAGCTTTTCCAGCGCGCACGGATCATCGCACTCAAAACTGACTGAAATTTGCAGACAATCATCCTCCTTGTTGGAAAGAATCTGGTTGGGCACAATGCCGCGATGGGTGAAGGCGGCCAGCACCCGATCCAGCGCTCCCAGACGGTTTTGCAATAAACATTGCACAGTGGTTGAAACGGTTTGCATCATCCCTCCTGTCCATTCTCTTCAGTCAACATTTCATCATTACTGCCGCCAGCCGGCACCCACGGATACACATCCGATTTTTCGTGGACACGAAAATCGATGAGCACCGGGCGATCCGTAATCGCGTATGCCTTTTGGATCACGTCATCCACCTCATCGGGATGCGTCACCACAAAGCCCGCACAGCCATACGCTTCGGCCAGCTTCACGTAATCGGGCGAGGTCATTTTGGCGTGCGGCGCGCGGTTCCACATTTTGTCCTGCCACTGGCGCACCATGCCCAAATAACCGTTGTTGATGATGGCGACTTTAACCGGTAGATTGTAATCGCGCGCGGTGGCCAGCTCTTGCAGTGTCATTTGAAAGCTACCGTCACCGGCGACATCCAGCACGGTTTTATCCGGGAACGCCGCCTGAATGCCGATGGCCGCCGGAAACCCAAAACCCATCGTGCCGAGGCCGCCCGAACTGACAAAGCTGCGTGGACGGTTGAGATTGAAGCGCTGCGCCGTCCACATTTGATGCTGGCCCACTTCGGTAGTGACAAAGCCGTCTTTGGGCATCCAGTGGAAGAGCCGCTCAATCACATGCTGCGGACTTAAAAAGCCATTGGGAAACGTTTCCGCTTTGCGACGGGTTTTCCAGCGTTCAATCTGTTCCAACCAGGCAATTCGTGTTTCCAAATTAAATGATTGCTTCTCAGATTTTTTGAGCAGATCGCGGAACACGTTTTTGATATCGCCCTGCACCGGCAGCAAGGCTTCCACGTTTTTCTGCAAGGTCGTCGGGTCGAGATCGATATGAACGATCTTCGCGTTGCGCGCAAAGCGATCCGCCTTGCCTGTCTGGCGCTCGCCCAGGCGATTGCCGACCACCAGCAAAACATCCGCGTTGGCAATGGCGATGTTGGCCCAGTATTGGCCATGCATGCCGGAGAAACCCAGATACAGCGGATGATCCGCCGGAAAGCCCCCCAAGCCCATGAGGGAGCAGGCCACCGGCAGGTTAAACCGCTCGGCGAACACCCGCACCTCGTCATGGGCATTCCCACTCACAACACCGCCCCCGGCCAGTAGCACCGGCCGTTCGGCTTGACCCACCAAATCCAGAATTTTTTCGATATCATCCGCCGTGTAGGTCTCGGCAAGCTGATAACCGGGCAAATCGATGTCAACGTCATCGTAGTTGAAATCCGCTGTCGCCAGCAGAATATCTTTCGGCATATCCACCAGCACCGGCCCCGGACGGCCCGTGGTAGCCACATGAAAGGCTTCTTTGATAGCCTGGGCCAGATCTTTGACATCACGAACGATGATGTTGTGCTTGGTGACCGCACGGGTAATGCCCACGATATCCGCTTCCTGGAAGCCGTCGTTGGCCAGCAGGCTGGTGGGCACGTTACCGGTAAACGCCACCAGCGGCACGGAATCATAAAACGCGTCCGTCAGCGCCGTCACCAGGTTGGTGGCACCCGGCCCGGAGGTCGCCAGCACGATGCCGGGCTTGCCGGTGGCGCGGGCGTAGCCTTCCGCCATGTGGGCCGCGCCCTGCTCATGGCGCACCAGCACATGGCGCAGTTGCGGGTATTCGGGCAAGGCTTCGTAGATGGACAAAATGACGCCACCCGGCATGCCAAAGACGGTATCCACGCCTTCGGCCAGCAGGCAACGCAAAAAGATATGCGCACCAGACAGGTGCAAATTCGGGAGGGTTTCCGTTTGCGGCGGCAAACGCCATTCGGTTCTAGCAGCCATAAATCGCCCCTCCTTTGCTAATTCGGGGTTGGGCTGCGGAAGCGACTACTGCGCTTACATTCGGTACAAGTCGTACTCGAAGCGGGGTGCCCAGAAGGAGCAGACCAACCCCTGCGACAACGGCGTTGACAGCGTTCAAAACGTCAAAACGGAAGTCCGGGACGGTCATCGAATTCATGATATTGGCTCCTTTTTACTGTAACTGACTGACATAAGCAAAACCGCCGGTCCTTGGGGGCCGGCGGTTCGTTGAATCTGGTGTTCGTTAGTTCTGAACAGGATTCATATCCCACCGGCCAAGCCGCTGAGAATAATTACTACGAGAATTACAAAGCTGTTCAGATGCATAGTATGTTTAAAATCTTTTTGGTGAGGCTGTAACTGTAGAGTTAATAGTTGGTGTCATATTAACACGAGCTTATTCAAAAGCAAGCACCCATTTGGATATACCTTGTCATTCTTTCGTTATTTTCTTTGCAAATTTTTCCCGTTGCTTCCGTTCTGGAAACGTCGCCCGGATCAACTCAACCAAGCCTTCTTCTGTATACTCTCCGACAGCCCGCCAGGCTTTCAGCCGTTCGTAAGACAGCTCTATACCCGGAACCGCCGCCAGTTTCTGCAATGTCTTATCACCCGCCGGCAATTTATCACCCCGACAAAGCGCATAGACATATTGCTCACTCAGGCGCTGACCCGCAGGCATC
Organism: uncultured Vampirovibrionales bacterium; assembly: GCA_964643815.1. Classification (GTDB taxonomy): domain Bacteria; phylum Cyanobacteriota; class Vampirovibrionia; order Vampirovibrionales; family Vampirovibrionaceae; genus CAZXUP01. The sequence continues at coordinate 14,280 of CAZXUP010000015.1, read as the reverse complement.
TCCTTCAGGCGTTTTACCAGGCCATATGGCCCCCATCCAATCCGCCGCAGATGATCCGTTAAAAGCGAAGCAAAGCTTTCCATAAAGGGGATCATAGGCTAAGGATTCAAAATGATTTAATACCTCAAAAATAATTACTAATTATAAAAAATTTAGTATAATTCCAAAATGAGTTGATTCTCGGAGACATCATGAACCCATCAATCAAGACGCCCATCACCCCACTTGTCAGGCAAGTGCTGGTGTTCTGGCTGGAATGGCAGGTTCAACATCTGCAAAAACTGTTGGAAACATTTCGGGAACTGCCCGCCGAAGAAATCGAAACCTGCTGGCAAGAACTGCAAACGGATCGCCTCAAAACCCCGCCGACGCTTCGAGAAAGCCTGCCAGAGCCATTGGCGGAACTGGTTGAATTGTTCGGCGATGAACTGCTGTACCGGTACTCAAACAAAACCTTCGGTGCCTTACAATGACAGATCATTTGACTTAAACCTTGGCAGGAACGCCTGTTTTAACACCCGGATGCGTCACCGCTCCTTGGCAGGCGGAACCCACCTGCTGGGCATATTTCCACAGCACACCACGGTCGTAATTGGGCTGGGGCGCTTTCCAACTGGCGCGACGCGCAGCCAGTTCGGCGTCATCCAGTTCAACGGCAATCGTTCCCGCCTCGGCATCGACGGCAATCATGTCGCCATCCCGCAGCAGCGCAATTGGGCCTCCGACGTAAGCTTCCGGCCCCACATGGCCGACACACAGGCCGCGCGTGCCGCCGCTGAAGCGCCCATCCGTAATCAGGGCGACATCCTGCCCCAGGTTCTGCCCGTACAGCGCTGCCGTCACGGACAGCATCTCCCGCATGCCGGGGCCACCCTTGGGGCCCTCGTAGCGAATCACCACGGTATCACCCGCGACAATCTCACGACGCTCGATGGCGGCAAACGTTGCTTCTTCACCGTCAAACACCTTGGCTGGGCCGCGATGGATTTTTCGGCTTAGACCCGCCACTTTGACGACACAGCCTTCCGGCGCCAGATTGCCGTAGAGGATTTTCAAGCCACCCGTCGGGCTGATGCATTGCGTTGCCGGATACACCACATCCTGATCGCTGGGCACCACCACATCGCGCAAGTTTTCCGCCTGGGTTTTGCCGCTGACGGTCAAACAGTCGCCGTGCAGCAAACCGGCATCAAGCAGCACTTTCAAAATCACCGGCACACCGCCAATGCGAAACAGATCGTTCATCACATACTTGCCGCCGGGCTTCAAATCAGCCAACAGCGGGGTTTCGTTGAAAAGTTTGTCGATATCGGCCAGCGTCAACTCGACACCCACTTCGTGCGCCATGGCCGGAAGATGCAGGCAGGCATTGGTGGAGCCGCCCGTAGCCGCCACGATGCGGACGGCGTTTTCAAACGCTTTGCGCGTCAAAATATCGCTGGGACGGATGTTATCCCGCAGCAGGCGCATCACGGCTTCGCCGCATTGCCGGTTGATTTCAGCCCGGCCTGGGTGCAACGCCGGATAGCCACTGCTGACCGGTAATGCCAAACCAATGGCTTCGCCCACGCAGGCCATCGTGTTGGCGGTAAATTGCCCGCCGCAAGAACCCGCGCCCGGACACGCCGCACATTCAATCTCGTACAATTCTTTTTCGGTGATTCGTCCGGCGCTAAACGCCCCAACCGCCTCGTACACATCCACAATCGTCAAGTCGATTCCGTTGCGGTTGCCGGGCATAATCGTCCCGCCATATAAGAAGAGGGAAGGAACATTCAAACGCGCCATGGCCATCATCATGCCGGGCAGCGATTTATCGCAACCCGCAATGCCGACCAGCGCGTCGTATTGATGCGCATGCATTACCAGCTCGACCGAATCGGCGATCACCTCGCGACTGACGAGCGACGCTTTCATGCCTTCGTGTCCCATCGCAATACCATCGCTCACCGAAATCGCCGTAAACTCCCGAGAGATGCCGCCTGCCGCATCCACCGCCTCTTTGACGATGGCCGCCTGATCGCGCAAGGTAGTGTTGCAGGGCGTCACTTCGTTCCAGGTAGTCGCCACACCCACCAGCGGTTTTTCAAAATCGTTGTCCTGCAAACCCATGGCGCGGTAAAACGCCCGGTGCGGCGCTCGGCTGACGCCGTCCATCACATGGCGGCTTTTATGACGAAGATCGGCGTGAGGCATAGATATCGTTCCTTTGAGGCTTACAGGATGAGGGTCGGTGAGAAATGAGTGTTTCTATTATCCCCAAAACAAGGCCAGCAAGCTGGCTTTTGTTAAGCGTTTCTATCATTTCCACATATTCCTGTCCTTCTTTTGTCATTCCCTTTCCTCTTTGTCATTCCCTTTCCTCTTTGTCATTCCCGCGAAGGCGGGAATCCATTTTGAGGATTACGAATATTGGAAGAACCGCAGAAACAGGATTCAAGATTTCTCAATACCTGCCAATGGATTCCCGCCTTCGCGGGAATGACAAAAGAACATACTAGCCCTATCTAAAGCCAGCTTGCTAGCCGTGGGACAGATTACATCGACATCAACCGCTGCCAGTCGGCATGCGTTTCTTCAATCCAGGCTTCGGTTTCGGCCTTACCCATGTAACCCATAAACAAAAACGATCCCGGTCCTTTGTAGCCTTCAAACCACAGCCGGATAATCTCCACCGTACCGGGATACTGCATCAGCAGATCCGAAAGCTCCTGCACATCATCAAACGCGGCGCCCGGCACAACGGCAATCACTTTCGTATCCAGTTCGCCCCGTTCGGATAGTTTAATCGCGCCAATCACTCTCGCGGGTAAAATCGAACCTCTCGGGTGTCCAACCGTCAGCGTGATGATATCCGTGGGGTCACCGTCACCGCCTTTGTCTCGCGCCAGTATGGTTTGCGGAATGATGCCGTAGTTGAACGGATACGCCAGAAAATTAATAATGCGCGGCTTGCCGTCTTTTTGATCGTGATAAAACGTCCCGGCTTCCGGATCGGTTTGCCACTTTTCGTTCGTCCCCGCCGGAATCTCAACGACCATCTGATACAAGCCGTTCTTCTTATAAGGAACGTCGTTCACCATATGCGTTGGCTTGCCGGATTGTGACTTCACAACAGACAATCCTTTTTCATGACCGCTTTTCGCCGCACTCCGGGCAAAACTTGCCGGGAGCCTCTGCGCCACAGTGTTTGCACTGGGTATTTTGACTGACGGCGGCTCCGCATTCGGGGCAGAACCTGGCGCCGGAGACATCCGTTCCGCATTCGCCGCACAGCATTTT
>CAZXUP010000015.1:3503-10988 GCA_964643815.1 uncultured Vampirovibrionales bacterium | reverse complement strand
GGATTTTTTCTTGCCACCTTTTTGGGATGGAACCGGCTTGCCCTCTCGCAAGGCTTCGCTGGTGCGTTCCATTTCGGCCTGGGTTTCAGCCGCGTCATATTCCGTATCGAGATCCGGCGCACAATCCTTGCATAAGCTTTTTGAGGCATTCCAGCAGATGGTGTCTATCCAGTGGGCGCAGCGTCGGCATTGTTTGAAATGCGGACGGGCATCTTCAATGGCTTTGCGAAATGCGGCGTCATGCGCTTTTTCCCATCCGGCGGAACGGGCGCGTCCGCCAATGGTGGCGACGGTCTGAAACACCCCGCCCAGCAGGTTGCCCGCCGTATCCAGCAAGTCGCTGACGGTTGCCGTCGAAAACGCCTGAAATTCGGTTTGATACCCATTACCGCAACGGTCACAGAAAAATTCGAACTGAAAACCGCTTTCAGAGCTGTCATCGTTATAGTTGCTGACAAACTGAACAATGCCCATAACGGCCTTCCTCTACACTCACCTTACTGACAATGGATTCCCGCTTTCGCGAGAATGACAGCTCTCGCTTGGTAACTATAGTATAACGGAGACTTTCACAAGCCAGACTCTGATTTTTGTAAAGCCATGCCCGGGTTAGTCATGACTTACTCTGGCGCGCTTGCTCCAGTAAACAATGCTGCGGGCAAACTCCTCGGCGGTGTACGGCACTTGTGGTTTGGTGCCGCCTTTTAGCCCCAAAAAATTCCGCGCCATCGTCATCGGACTCATCGGTTCTTCTTCGGATGATGCGTACGCATTGACGGACACAATATAATAATCCGCCTCGCGCGTCGGTGGCGCATCACCATCCGCCGCCAGTACATCATGACTGTACAAAATAATTTCCGCGCGTTTGGCCTGTGATTTGCAACCACCCATCGCCGTCACCTGGATAAACGAATCTTCCCCCTCTGCGCGGGGAGCGAATTTGGCCTGAAGTAACGTTTCGGCTGTGACTTCGATGGTGCTGGCATAAAAACGATGCAACTGATCCTCCGGCATGGGTATCAGCAATACTTCCGAATTGTTGGGCGAAACGTGTCGCTGCGCCCATTGTCGTTCAATCAACGCGATCAACTCATCCCAACTGCCTTCAAAATGATCGTACTTGCTCTCCGGCGTCTGCCGTTTCACAAAATCGATAACACCCACCGTCGCCATTGAAAAAATCTCCATACACATCCATTATTTTAGCGTGCCCGAATCAACATCAAAGAATAAATATAAAAAGAAAAGCACCTGTATCAACAGATGCTCTTTTTTGGGGCACAGGCTAAAAAAATGTTTTACTCTATGAAAGAGGGCATGCTTGTGAAAACACACTGGGCCAATGATCAGAACAATGGCTTGAACAAGCCCCTCACTTTCCCTTCGATTGGAGACACATGGAAAAACGTATTAGCTCAACCGTTCTCCATGGTGTTTATCGTACACGAATAATTTAAAAAGGGCCACACTCTAAAAAATTTTTTTCTTTAGGATTGATCTGTCATTCCTGCTTTCGCAGGAATCCAGGCAACAAGTTGCCATTAGATAGGGTGGGTAGGGATCACCTCTGATTGTCCGAATGGATTCCGGCTCTCCGCGCTGCTACGGACGGAATGACAGAAAAGCCTTAGCCGACCCGTTTACGCAAATTTCAATAAAAGCTGATTTGAAAAAGATTTCGGTTCAGAAGCGGCATTTAGCACAAAGTTGGAAATCGACACGCCCAGCAAGCGCACCTTGCGAGGACCTGCCTCGGTTGCAGCCAATAATGTTTCGCCCCATTGCATCAGGCTGTCCAAAGTGTTCAAGGGTTCTTCCACGGTGCGGCTTCGGGTGACCAATTGAAAATCGGCATATTTAACCTTGACCGTCACCGTCCGGCCAAACGTCTGATGCCGACGCATCCAGTCCAACACGTCCGCCGCCAGTGTCCGCAATTCGCTCAACAGGTCATCGGGATCATCCAGATCGTGCGAAAACGTATTTTCCGCGCCGACGGATTTGCGAACCCAGGCGGATTCCACCGGACGATCATCCTGCCCACGCGCCAGCCCTTGATAAAACCCGGCGGATTTACCAAATATACCCTCCAGTTGCGATGGCGAAAGCTGTTTGAGATCACTCCCCTGATGAATGCCCAGCGCCTGCAAACGCGGCGCGGTTTTCTTGCCGATGCCATAGAAACGTCCAATCGGCAGGTTCTGGATAAATGCTTCGCCCTGCTGTGGCGTAATGACAAACAGGCCGTTCGGCTTGTTCATATCGGAAGCCACCTTGGCGAGAAACTTGTTATACGACACGCCCGCCGAAGCCGTCAGGCCGGTTTCCGCTGCAATCCGCTGCCGGATTTCCTGGGCAATCCAGGTGGCGGACGGGCTATTCTTTTTATTCTCCGTCACATCCAGGTAGGCTTCATCCAGAGATAACGGCTCAATCAAGTCGGTGTAATCCGCAAATATCTGCCGGATTTGTCGGGAAACCGTTTTGTACGCCTCAAATCGGGGCGTCAAAAAGATAAGATGCGGGCACAACTTCAGCGCCCGATACGACGATATCGCCGACCGGACACCGTATTTCCGGGCCTCATAACTGGCCGCCGCCACCACGCCGCGTTGCTCGGGTACGCCACCCACCGCCACCGGACGACCCCGATATTGCGGATGATCGCGCTGCTCGACCGACGCAAAAAACGCATCCATGTCGATATGAATCACTTTGCGTGGCGGCAACAAGCCATAATCGTTCAATGTCTAAATGCCCAGTCCTATCGATGTTTCCGTACAAAAATCGAAATTACATTCGATATTATTTTAAACGATTTTCAAATTGATGCGCAACTTTTTTGCTGGAGGTGTTTTAAAAGAGCGTAACGGCAATCAAAGCCTTGATGGCCAATCTTACTTATCCCTATATACGAATGATTGATAAGGAGTTTTTCAATGGGTGTTAATTTTCCTCCCGCAGCAGGCGCTTCTTCTTTCGGCGCACCACAACCTTCGTTTCCCGCTCCGGCTCCAGCCGCTGGCGCACCAGACATGTCTGCAATGCTAGCTGGTTTGGGTGGCGGTGCAGGTATTGGCGGCGCTTCCGCTGCTCCTCAAGGTGCTCCTGCTGCTCCTGCAGCACCCGGCGCACCGATGTTCGGGCAAGGCATCGGCGCACCTGCCGCTGCTCCGGTTCCGGGCGCTCCGATGTTCGGGCACGAAACCGCAGGATCGAATTTGAACGTTCAAGCCTAGTCAGGCTGCAATCATTCGTCGAAAAACCTCCGTCCTCCGGGCGGGGGTTTTCTGCCGGATAAAATGTCCCGTTCGCGCAAAATCCCGTATAATAGGCATGTATCCCCAGTGAGGATTCAAAAGGATAGAGAAACTGTGAGCGAATACGTTTTCAAACTGAAAAAAGGCGATTTGGAACTGGAATTGAAAAGCGATGACGCCAAATTCATCGAAACCCAGATGGACAACTGGCGCAATATGCTCGTGACCCAGGAAGACCGCTAGCCGACAAGGCGGTTAAAAAACGCTGAATAGACTGAAGACCCGACAAACGGAGGCATTCGTAATGCATACCGGTTTGCGGGTGGAAGCTGGATTTTAAAGATTGGAACGGCGGAAGGAGAAACGATGAGCGAAGGCCAACATACGTATGAGATCAACCTGAAACAGGGCGATCTGTTCATCAATCTTTCGTCCGACGATATTTATTTCATCTCCCGGCAAATGGATCAGTGGTTCAAAATCTTGCTGGACGACCGCTATACGCCCATCAATATTGTCCCTTCAAAAACTTCTCCGATGCCAACAGTGGCCGCTCCGCAGCCACCGCACTCGGCTCCACAGCAGGCTCCGCCTCAGCCGGTGTATGCAGCGCATCCCCAACAGGGCATACCCCAGCCCATGTACTATCAGCCTGTGATGGTGCCTGGGCCGCAACCCGGCGAGTACTACCAGTATCCGCCACAATACGCGGTTCCGCAACAACAGCCGATGGCGCCCATGCAGCACGCCCCGGCACAGCACCCACCCATGCATCCCGTGCAACCCCAGCCATCGCCGTACCCTCAAGTATTGCAGGATGTTCTGCAATCCCCGGCGGCATCCCACCAACAACAACCCACGCCGCCCCCTCAAGCACCGCCAGCCCCGATATTCCAGGCCGAGCCTCAATCGGCCCATCCACAGCCGGAAACGCCACAAGTTGCTCTGCCCGAACGCCCACCCCTTCCGCCACTGCCCGAAATACCGGACACTTTGGATGAAACCGTGCTGGATCAAAATGTGAAAGACGAATTTGAAACCGTCATGGACTCCCTGATGAAAGAGTTTGGAGACGACGCAAACCCCAATGCGCCAGACACCGCACCAAACGGCAATGGGAATGGCAACGGAAAAGCCGAAACGCCAACGTCGCTTTCAGAGTTATGCGATCGCTCCAGCGCAGGTAGTTCGGAAGACTACCTGCTGCTTTCCGCCTATTTTCTCACCCGCTTTGAAAGCCAGGAGAAGTTTTCCCTCAAAAAGGTCAACTCTATCCTGGTTAAATCCGGCCTGACCCCCGTCAACCACAGCGTACTGGAAACCACGCTGGGCCGGGGCTATCTCTCGATGGTGCCGGACATGACAGGAACCGCCGAAGTGAGCGAATATACCCTGACCGAAGAGGGGCAGGACGCCGCTAACCGCCTGCTGTGACAAACACTTCAAATCTGGTTACAAACAGGCATTCTGGGGGCTTCAGGAGACTTTAACCAGTCACCGTAGTCAGCTCATAGGAATTGTGCAAATGTCGAAAGTCAGCCAAATCTGCATCAAGCAATGGGGCAATATTCCGGTCAAGTACAAGCTAGGTCATTTCCGGGATGCGGGCGTGGAAAAGGCCATCGCCATGGTCAAGCCTGATTTTAAAGCCCCCCGGGGCACCGAGGTTGGACTGGTGGCAGGGGGAAAAGGTGTATTTGCCGCCGTAACCGGCAATCCAGATGCCTTTGTCAGGGTGCGTGACACGCTCGACCACAGCGTCATGGTGGCAGATTTGTTGACCCAAGTGAAAGCCTATCTCAAAAAGCAATTCCCCCAATTCGGCTAAGTGGCACTTTTCCAGTGTCAGGCAACTTTAACTACTGGCGATAGGATTTAAGGAGTGTCTAAAATGAGCCAAATCTGCATCAAGCAATGGGGCGATATCCCGGTCAAGTACAAGCTAGGTCATTTCCGGAATGCGGGCGTGGAAAAGGCTATCGCCATGGTCAAGCCTGATTTCAAAGCCCCTCCGGGCACCGAGGTTGGTTTGGTAGCCCAGGGAACCGGCGTCTTTGCCGCCGTAACCGGCAATCCAGATGCCTTTGTCAGAGTCTGCGACAGCGCCGATGACGGCGTGCTGGTGGCAGACCTGCTGACCCAAGTGAAAGCCTATCTCAAAAAGCAATTCCCCCAGTTTGGTTAAGCCTTTTTCGCCTCCGGCGGATCGGGAATCCATCGGCTAAGCAGTGTATAAACCGCTGTCGCGGCCAAAGCGCCGACTAAAATCCCGCCAATCGGAAAGGCTCCAACCGGTATCAACGCCTTGCCAATCACCAGGCCCAGACTGGCGGCTTCCCAACACACTAGGTTTTTGAACGCCTGCCCCATAAGCGCTGCTAAGGTTGCGCTCCAGGTTTTCAGCCTGCCCTCAACCGTTCCGTCTTCTTCTGCCTGGGCGGCATGATAGGCATTGGTCGTATTACGAAACACATGCCAGCCCATCAAGCCCAACCCGGCCGTGGCAGCCAGGTTGCTGAAGCAGTTGGTGGACGTGCGAAACAGCTCTTTAATCGGACGGATGTTCTCGCCCCAAACGGTTTCTTTAAGATAGCGAGAGGGCGTGACACCTTCAAAAAGGTTCTTAAAACCGGTTGCTTTCACCTGCTCCCGGAACCCATCACAATTGGCCCGTACCTGCTGGTGGTAGCGCGTTGCCGACAGCTCCCGCCAGGGGACATGCCGATCTGAAAGCCGGAACAGCTCCTGATAGTTCAGGCGCGCCTGCGTTTTCATCTCAAAACCCATGTCGGAAAATATATCGGTACTTGCCGTATGCAGCTTGGGGTTTACTGCCGTCCCCAGCAGCCGATCCGTCGCCTCGCCCGCGCCTTTGCGGAAGGTCCAAAGCAGGCTGCGGTCGGCGAAGGCATCCGAAAAGTCTTTCGACTGCCGTGGCCCCGAAACGCCAAACGACGGTTTTGAAATTCCCCAAATACGATCCATATCGCCCCTGTCCCTATGCATGCATAAAACCCTGCAAGGGTAAAAACGTGTTATAGCCTTAACACACCGATGGATTAGCGCCCGGCATTGACTTCGGCAACGGCTTCTTTACCGCAGTGTTGCAAAATCCCCTGAATTTTCGTGTCGGATGCGTTTTTTTGGCCCGCCGTAAACGCCTGCATATCGGCAGCTGGCACATCAACGCTCAGTTTTTTGTAGCTGCAGTCGCAATACAGCGAGCAAAATCGTTGAAACGCCTCTGAATCTTTTCCGGCCTGGCAACTTTTCCGACATTCGGGAAGAAATGCTTTAGAATCCAGCTTGGCCTGGGCAGGCTGCCCGCTTTCCGCCTTGCTTTTATCTACAGGGGGAGACTGTTTACAGCCGGGCAACAGGGATAGGCAAAGAATCATGACCAGAACACCGACGCTCCATCCCGGATTTTGAACTCTCATACTGCTTCCTTCCAGTCTATTTCCGCCCAGATCGGGCCCAAGCCGTACAAAACAACCATCGCATCCCACATCGCGTAGCATTATGCTCATTATACAATTTCCTCAACAATTGCTCTAAAAGGGCTGCGGAAGCATTTTTTTTCTGCTACTCTGAGTAAGCGCGTTACCCTGTCAGGTTCAGGTGTCAGAACACCCTTCTCCCCACGAGCGCAAGTACGGTCAGAGAATTAGACACATCCCCTTATGACACTTCTCTATCGAAGGTTCCCCCTTATTTATCAGCATTCCCCACGACACGATCACCATGGAGGATAAAGACGTGGCCATCGAGATGCGTTTGCCCGATCTGGAAATTGAAAGCGGCATTCACGACACCAGCAAGGTGAAAATTTTTACTGGCCGCGCCAACCCCCAGTTAGCGCAGGAAATCGCCCGCTACCTGGGCACCGAAGTCGGCAAGATCGAGATCAAGAACTTCAGCGACGGCGAAACCTACGTCCAGATCAAGGAAAACGTTCGCGGTTGCGATGCATTCATCGTTCAACCCACCTGCAACCCGGTCAACGATAACATCATTGAACTGCTGATGATTGTGGACGCCCTGAAGCGGGCCAGCGCCAATACGATTACCGCCGTCATCCCCTACTATGGCTATGCCCGGCAAGACCGCAAGTCGGCGGGTCGCGAACCCATTTCGGCCAAATTGATGGCCGACCTGATTACCACCGCCGGTGCAACCCGCGTCGTGGCGATGGACCTGCATACTGGTCAGTTGCAAGGCT
>CAZXUP010000015.1:0-3493 GCA_964643815.1 uncultured Vampirovibrionales bacterium | reverse complement strand
TATTCTGGTGGACCACTTGTACGCCACCCCGGTACTGTTTCGCTACATCCAGCAAAAGAACCTGGATAGCCCCGTGGTTGTCAGCCCGGATGCGGGCGGTGTGGAGCGCGCCCGCGTGTACGCGAAAAAGCTCAACGCGCCGATTGCCATTATCGACAAACGCCGCAGCTCGCATAACGTGGCCGAAGTGTTCAACATCATCGGTGATGTCAAAGGCAAAACGGCCATTATTGTCGATGACATGATTGATACCGCAGGCACTATCTGCTCGGCAGCCAAGCTCATCAAGGAGGAAGGCGCAACCGCCGTGTATGCGATGGCTGCGCACCCGGTATTCTCCGGCCCAGCAGTAGAGCGGATTGCCAATTCGGTCTTTAAGGAAGTGATTGTCACCAATTCCATCCCACTGCGCCCGGAAGCCGAAGCGCTGGAAAAGACCGGCAAGATTGTACAGCTCTCGGTCGCGCCAATCCTGGGTGAAGCCATTGGCCGCATCCACGATCACCAGTCCGTCAGCGAAATGTTTGAATAAATATTCCCCAAGGGAGGGGTTCGGGGAGGCCACTGCCCCGAATATAATATATTGATGCCTAAACTCGACTATGACACACCGATCAACGCTGACCTCCAGACCATCTGGAATGTTTTGCTGGATCGCATCGAACACCCGGATCGCTACCTGGCGGGCGTCGATTCGTTCAGCTTTCCGGAAAGCAAGGCGGATTACGCCGTGCGCGAAGTGATTATCCAGGGCCTGCCGCTACGCGAGCGCATCACGATTGACGAGCGTCAAGGGGAAATTCGATATCAACTGATCGATCACCCCTTGTTTACGGGTGATGTGTACAACGCCCTCATTCCGCCCGCCTCGGACGATCCGAAAGCCACACCCATTGTTCAGTTTCGGATGGATTGGCAGCCGTTGAACAGCGAGGCCGAGGTGTTGGAGATTGAGTCACGCGAAGTACTGGAAACCTCGTTAAAAGACGCCGTGCATTACGTGCGGGATCTAGCCCAGCATATCGAGAAAACTCAAACAACTCGTTAGGACGAATCGACAACAACCGAATCCTTGGCAAATCTGCCATTCCTTTATCCCTCTGCCATTCCTTTATCCCTCTGTCATTCCTTTATCCCTCTGTCATTCCCGCGAAGGCGGGAATCCAGGGAAAATTAGTGAAAGAACCAATTGATTAAAGTGAAGGCGAGCTGCCCCTGCTTAAAGCCAGCTTACTGGCCTGGATTCCCGCCTTCGCGGGAATGACAGAGGGACATCAAGACAGGAATACTAGACAGAGAGGAAGTTTGCCAACAACCACCCACCCTCGGGCGTACCGATGGATTCGGGATGGAATTGCACACCAAACAACGGACGGCTGCGGTGCTGAACCGCCATCACTAAGGATTTCGAAAAGAGTTCCGAGTTTTCGGAATCAGCCGCATCAACGGTTTCCGCAATCACCTCTAACTCGGCAGGCAGTGTTTGCCGATCCACCATCCACGAGTGATAGCGCATGACCGTAAACGGATCGGGCAAACCATCCAGCAACGGCGAGTTTTTTACTTTTCTCACCTGCGATGTTTTGCCATGCATAATCTCCGGCGCTGGAATCACTTGGCCGCCCAAGACATGCACCAGCCCCTGATGCCCGAGACAGACGCCGAGTATGGGACAGTTGAGTTCTGGATGACGTTGCAAAACCTCGGTACAAATGCCGAAATCGGCAGGATTCGCAGGATGCCCCGGACCGGGTGAAATGATGATATGGCTGGGAGAGAGCGCCTTCAAAGCCTCCCAGTCCAACGCGTCGTTTCGAGGCACGACAACCGCGCGATCAGTCTGCGCCTGCGTCATCTGAGCCAGGTTGTAGGTAAAGGAATCGTAGTTGTCGAGAATTAAGACTGTCATTAAACGCTTCTTTGCAGGGGATTGCCGCGTCGGCCTATAGGCCTCCTCGCAATGACGGAAGAGATTTAACGACGCAGCACGCTTTTGGGATCGAGAATATCGCGCACGGCATCGCCAATGACATTAAACGACAGGACGGCCAGAAAGATCAAAAAGCCGGGCATCAACATCAGCGGACGCTCGATAATATTGCTCACATCCTGCGCTTCTTTCAGCATATTGCCCCAACTGGCGTCCGGCTGCTGAATGCCCAGACCCAAAAAGCTCAATGCGGATTCTGCCAGAATATAACCCGGCACGCCCAACGTGACCGCCACCAACACATAGCTGGTGAGCTGCGGCAAAATATGCCGAATGATAATGGGAATGGATCCCATGCCAATGGCCTGGCTCGCTTCGACAAATTCATTTCTCTTGACCGACAGCACCATCCCGCGAATCACCCGCGCCAGACCCGCCCAGCCGACAAAAGCCAGAATCAGCACCACCATCGCAAAACGCATGGTGCTGGACAACCCTGCTGGCAGAATAACGGCCAAGCCAATCAGCAAATACAAGCGCGGCACCGACATCAAAATTTCCGCCACGCGCATCATCATGTTATCCGTCCGTCCGCCAAAGTATCCCGAAATACCGCCATACAGCATGCCCAGCGGAAACACGATAAACAAGCTCAAAAAGCCAATGGTGAGTGAGATTTGTCCACCATACAACATGCGCGAAAACACATCGCGCCCGTTGATATCATTGCCCAACAATGATATTTGACCCGGCGCATCCACGCCAAACAGATGCAGGTTGCCGGGAATCAGGCCAAACAATTTGTATGATTCGCCTTGAGTAAAAAACTTCAGGTAATATTTTTGGCTGGTATCCGATAGATACGTCTGGGTAAACGTATTGGGGTCGTATCCACGCTCGTAGCGAAACACATACGGCCAACTCGGGCGCAACTCTTCATCCAGAAAATAAACGGGAGTCGGCGGCGCTTTGGCCAATGCGCGATCAAACCATTCTTCGCTGTAGGGCGCCAGAAAATCGGCAAACGCCACGCTAAGGTAAAGCAGAATTAAGATCACCAGATAGGTAAACGCGATTTTATCGCGACGCAATTTTTGCCATGCCTGACGGAGTTGTTCTTGCTGCGGGTTGTGATTGTTGGATGCTTGCGCCATTTTTCTAGCCTTCCAGCTCAATACGCGGATCGGTCAGTTTCAGCAGGATATCCGCCAGCAAGTTGCCCAGCACCAGCATGACGGACGCCATAATCAGGGAGGCCATCACGAGGTTGGTGTCCGTATCAATCGCCGCTTTATACGTGAGTTGCCCCAGGCCCGGATAACCCAGTACGGTTTCAACCAGCAACGCGCCCGAGAGCAGGTCGGCAAAGGTGAGGCCCATAATGGAAATGAGCGGGTTAAGCGCGTTACGAACGCCATGTTTGTAGACCACTACGTTTTCGGGCAAGCCCTTGGCGCGGGCGGTTCGGATGTATTCCGATCCCATCACGTCCAGCAGGTTTCCTCGCATTTGCCGTTGCAAACCGGCCAACCCGCCGACCGTCAACACCAGCACGGGCAAGAC
>CAZXUP010000014.1:6402-19718 GCA_964643815.1 uncultured Vampirovibrionales bacterium | reverse complement strand
CAGGCGTGCCTGGCAACACGTGCTTCCCATTGCGGCCATTCTGGCTATCAGGATTCTGAGACAAGTTCATGCTCTTCGCATCCTTCCCGTATTTCGTTCGTAATTTTACCGAGCACATCCGCCACTACGGCCTCTTTGGCCACCCGGATGGCATTTTTGATGCCTTTGGCCCGGCTACCGCCATGGCTAATCACGCAAATGCCATTAATACCCAACAGCAGCGCACCACCAAACTCTTCGGGATCGACTTTTTTACCGGCGTTTTTCATCGCCGATTCGGCCAGCTTGTAACCCAACTGGGCCAGCAGGCTGCGTTTGATCTCGGTTTTCAAAGCGGTTTTAAACATCCGCATCACCCCTTCGGCGGCTTTCAAGGCCACGTTCCCGGTAAAACCATCGGTAACGGCCACATCCACGCCGCCATTAAACAAGTCGCGGCCTTCCACGTTGCCGATAAAATGAAAACGCTCATCCTGCCCCAACAGCTCGAATGCCGCATGGGCAAACGTGTTGCCCTTGCCTTCCTCTTCGCCGATATTCAGCAAGCCCACGCGTGGCTTGGACAGCCCATGGACGTTGTGCATGTACACATTGCCCATCACCGCAAACTGGGTCAGCATGTCAGGTGTGCAATCCGCATTGGCGCCCGCGTCAATCAACAGGCATGAGCGCGCAACCGAGGGTAGCAGCACGCCAATCGCCGGGCGATCCACACCATGAATCCGGCCAATCGTCAGCGTTGCCGCCGCCATCGCCGCACCAGTGCTACCCGCCGCCACCATGGCCTGTGCCTCGCCATTTTTGACGCAGCGCGCCGTTACGTTGATGGAAGCGCCCTTCTTCTTACGCACGATGCTGGCGGCTTCACCCATCTCCACCACTTCATCGGCAGGCACCACCGTACAGTCCAGTCCGGACGTGTCGTACTTTTTCAACTCGGCCTCAATGATATCGGGTTTTCCGACCAGCAGGACGGAAACACCGTATTCCCGAGCACCCTGTACAGCGCCACTAACAATTTCCCTAGGGGCATGGTCGCCGCCCATGGCGTCAAGCGCGATTCGAATCGGGGTATTCGCCATCATATAGCAAGCAGGTTTTCAAAAATTGATTATTCGTGACCGTGATGGGCATGCAGCTTTTCGCTGACCACGCGCCCTTTATAGTAGCCGCACTCGGTGCAGAGACAGTGGGCAAGCTTCACGGTACCGCAGTGTGGGCAAGTCGTCTTAGCAGCCAAGGTCGCTTTCCAGTTGGCGCGACGATGGGCCTGATCGGACTGGCCGACACGCTTCTTAGGTACTGGCATAGGGATAAACCTCTGAACTAGGATCTTCTGATGGGAAGATCGGGGACACAAATAACGTAGCGAGATTCTTACAGAAAAGTGATTCGGTTACAAGAGGGAAGAGCCTCAAAACAGGATCATACCTCCAGCACGTGACATTCCGGGCGACCACAGGTGGACTGGTTGGCGGATTCAAGGATCAGGAACTGGTGCGCCAGATCTTTCAAATCCAGCTCGCCTTCTTCGTCCACCACCTCAAAAAAGTCTTCCACCTGCAACTCTTTTTCACGCCCGTAAGGATCGACATAGTGGTTGAACACGTAACGTTCGTTAATCGTCATCGCCACCGGCACCGGAAACACCGCCAGACACCGGGCGCATTCCAGTTGCAACGTCCCGCGCAAATCGCCGCGAACGCTCAAACCCGCCGTCTCCGGCTGAACCTGCCAATCACACTCCACGTCGTCCGCCGTTTGCAAATCGTCAAACGTGTATTGCCCCTTGAAACGGAGCGCAAGGCGTCCCTGCGCCACATCGCTGACTTTCAAGACATCGCTTGAACGTTCCTGAGAGGCCGACATTGCTCTTCTCCTGTTCCCAAACCTCTTATACAACGTGGAAAACACCGCACTTGGCAAGGCAAGCCTGTTTGAGGTTTGATATGGGTATATTTTACCGCCGAACCCTCAAGAATCAAATCACATGCTGGTTGCCCAGATCGAAAACGATTACAACATCGGCCTTGCGGATCGCCCCATTCCGGCCCTGCCGCCTAAAGGGGCGCTGGTCAAGCTGATTGGCTGCGGTGTCTGCGGCTCCGACCTGGACAAATTCGTCCATCACAAGGCCCATCCCGGGAGTGTATTAGGACATGAGGTCGTCGGCATCATCGAGGCGCTGGATGATGACCACCCCAGCGGCTGGAAACTGGGTGACCGAATCGTCACCGCCCACCATGTGCCGTGCAAACAATGCCATTACTGCCTGAACGACAGCGAGTCGATGTGTCGCCAGTTCAAAAGCACCAACCTCAACCCGGGCGGCTTTTCGGAATACATTGCCCTCACCGGGGATCATCTGAAGCACACCGCCTTTCGGGTGCCTGCCGAGATCAGTTCGGCTGAGGCCAGTTGCGTGGAGCCGTTGGCTTGCGTGTTGCGAGGCATCCGACGGGGCGGCACGCATATGAATGGTTCGGTTGCCGTGATTGGCCTTGGTTTCATCGGCATGATGGCTGCACAGGTGTATCAGAATGACGGTTACGCCGTGTATGGGCTGGATTTGGATCGCGATCGCCTCTCACTGACGCAATCACACGGCTTTGTAATGGACGCCTTTCACCCGGCGGAAGACACCGAACGGCTGACGGAAACACTGAAACAGCATGTTCCGCTGGGCAAAGTGGATTGCGTCTTTTTAAGCGTCGTCAACAACAAAACGCTTGAGCTGGCACTGGAATTGGTGCGGGATGGCGGCAATCTCATCGTCTTCACCAGCGCCAGCCCCGGCACGGACATTGATCCCAGCCGTTTGTATTTCCGCGAACTCAACCTGATCACCACCTATTCGCCCGCATTGATTGATTTGCAAGCCGCGGCCCAAACCATTTTCAGCCGCAAGATCAACGTCAAACCGCTGGTCAGCCATAGCCTGCCGCTGAGCGAAATCGGGCAGGCGTTTGAACTGTACCGCTCGGGACAGGCCATTAAAGTCTTTATCAGCACGGGAGAATCCGCATGAGCAAGCCCTCCTCCCCATCCGACACACAACCCAACGCCCAGCCAAAAACAATGATGGCCGCCCTATTCTACGAGCCAAACCGGGTTCAGTACGAGGAAATGGCTATCCCCGCCTTGCAGCCGGGCGAACTGCTGATTAAGGTAGAAACCGCATTAACCTGCGGCACCGACGTCAAATGCTATCGCCGGGGGCATCCGGTGCTGCTTAAAACTTTTCCGTCACCGTTCGGCCACGAGTTTTCGGGCGTGGTGGCAGAAGTCTGCGAAGACGAAGCCCACCCGGCCCGTTTTCAGGTAGGCGACCGCGTGGTGGCCGCCAACTCGGCACCCTGCTACCAGTGCTATTGCTGCCGGAAAGGCCAGCACAACCTGTGCGACCGTTTGGATTTGCTGAACGGCGCCTATGCCGATTACATCCGCGTGCCCGCGCAAATTGCCCGGTACAATACGTATGCCGTGCCGGAGCACGTGCCGTTTGAGGTAGCCGCCTTTTCCGAACCCCTGGCTGTCTGCCTGCACGGGATTGATCAGGCGCATGTTTCGCCGGGAGACCGTGTCGCCGTGATGGGCCTTGGGCCGATTGGGCAACTGCTGGTGCGTGCCGCCAAGCACAAGGGCGCGCATGTCACCGCCATTGCCCGAAACGCCCACAAGCTGGCGCTGGCTCAGAACTTCGGCCTGGCCGATCAACGGGTGAATTTAACCGATATTTCAGACAACGAGACGATTCGAGAGCAATTTAGCCCGGAAGGCCGGGGCTTTGATATTGTGATTGAAGCCATTGGCCGCCCGGAAACCTGGGAAAAAGCCATCGCCCTGGTGCGCAAAGGCGGCACGGTCAATTTGTTTGGCGGCTGCCCCGGAGACAGCGCCATCACGCTGTCCACACGGCGTTTGCATTACGATGAAATCAAGCTGGTCAGCTCGTTTCACCATACGCCATACCACTTCAAAAAAGCGCTGGATTTGCTGAGCAGCCTTGAAATCGACCCGCGCCCACTGATTACGGATATCATGCCGATGGCCCGTTTTGAAGCAGCCCTGCAACGAGTAGAGGCGGGCGAGGCGATGAAAATTGCCCTGAAAAACATACAATCGCACGACTAAGGCGATATCTTTCGTCACGTTTTGCAATTTTTGCC
Organism: uncultured Vampirovibrionales bacterium; assembly: GCA_964643815.1. GTDB lineage: Bacteria > Cyanobacteriota > Vampirovibrionia > Vampirovibrionales > Vampirovibrionaceae > CAZXUP01. The sequence continues at coordinate 15,549 of CAZXUP010000014.1, read as the reverse complement.
CGAAAACAGGCAATTTCTGCCTGACAAAAGTGTTTATATCATTAGGATATAAAAATCCCAATACCCCCAAGCAGGAGTTTCCCCATGACCGGTAGTCGCCCAACTCGCAAAACCCGTCCGCAAGGGCAAGAGGCCCAGCAGGCCGTGGCCATGGAAAACTTCGTGCGCTTGCAGCAGCATCAGGCCGAGTATTTGAAATGGCTGGAAGAGTCTGAGAAGAAACGGGATATGGACCGGTACTCTTATAAAAAAGTCCGGTAGCGCAAGCACATCTCAACAAGGTCTATAATCCTATCAGGGAGTGTGATTTTGGCCGATTCTAGCCGGATATCGAATTGTAACGTTGGGCCAGACGGTTGATAATGAACAGTGCGTAATCGTTTGAATCCTGCATACTCATGCAGTTCAACGGGGGAGGGAAGAGACTATGTGGCTATCCGCTCTGCTTCACTGGATTTTAACGGCGGTGATTTTGTTGATTGTGGACGCTATCATGCCGGGCATCAGCATCAGCAGTTTTGGAACCGCGCTGATTGCCGCACTGGTAATGGGCCTGGTGAACTTCTTCATTCGACCGGTATTGGCCTTGCTGACACTACCGATTAACCTGCTGACACTGGGACTGTTCTCCTTTGTCATCAACGCGCTTCTGTTTTGGCTGGTTGCGGCACTGGTGCCGGGCTTTGAAGTCAGCAACTTCATCAGCGCACTGGGTGGTTCGCTGCTACTAGCATTGATGACCATGCTGCTGGGCTGGCTGTTGCCCGAACGCGGTCGCTTTGCCTAATCGGCAACACAAAGACAACAAAAAGCCCGGGTATTCTATCCGGGCTTTTTTGTTTCGTTTTTTTGTCTAGCGATTAAAAATGGTCACCGCATCACAGGATTCAGGCTCTGAAGTCATCACATACCGTATCTTTCCCTCGTGCTTTTGTAGCAGCTGCAGGGCTTCCTTCTCCGCCTGTGGCGTATTGGCTGAAAATTCATAACGCTCCGGATGAGGATAGTAATAACCGCCATGCTTGGAATAGAACCGATATATTTCTTGGGCAACTGCAGACTCTCTGGTGAACCGCTGTCCTTTGGGAGGGGCGACAAAAACTCTGGCAGAGAATTTGGGTGAGATTGAAAGGGTCATCGGGAAGCCTTTTCCGTGTCGTCTTCAATACGTTTCTATTCTAGTAAAACGGCTGAAAGGGCATCATGATCCGATCAGCCCTATCTTGTTACACTACGCAATATCAGGATCAGTCATCAGGCAAAACGAATTTGCGTGAATCGTTTGGGCGGCAACAACCCTTCGTCCAGCACATTATCCTTACGGGAAATCGCCTGATACTTCAGCCCCTGCGGGGTTTCCTCAAACAACATAAAGTGGTACTTCACCACCAATCGCTCGCGTGGATACGGCGGATTGTCACGATACGAGACATTGGGACGCAACTGTCCGGCCGATCCGCTCACAAAATGGCGAATGCCCTGGATGGGAACGGACTTTTCGTAATGATGCTCATGCCCGGCCAGATAGGCATCCACGCGATGCTTGACCAGAAGCGGCTCCAGCACCTCGCGCAACTTAATGGTGGCATCCAGCTTGGTAGCGTGCATACCCGACGAGTAGAGCGGGTAATGCCCATACACCACTTTATATTTCGCATCGCTGGCCGCTAATGCCTTATCCAGCCACAGCAATTGATCCTTTGCCTGTTGCAGCGCCAAAAAAGGATTGTCCTGGTAACACCCGTCGTAGCCCGGCAGAAAAACCGTGGTATCCATCGCAAACACTTCCACATTGCCCAAGCGGCGACTATAAAATGACGGCGCTCCCCAATAGGCCTGCTGCTGCGCACCAAACCCACCCCGGACATCATGGTTGCCCATCACCGGATAAAACCGCACACCGGCTTTCATCAACTGTTGATAAGGCCGTTTGATCGCCTGCTTGAAGTGCTCCGGTTCGCCGTTATTATACACGTTGTCTCCCAGCACCAACACGGATGCAAAGGGCTTGTCCTTCAATGTCCGCAGCATCTGCCGGGCGATATCAAATTGCGGCTTCAGGCCGTTGCCCGCATCACCAATCACGGCAAAGCGTTTGAGGGCCTCGGTTTGAAGCAGTGGCGCAAATAAATCGGGCTGTAGCATTTTTGGAGACGTTGGAGACGCATGAACAGGCGCAAAGGCCGGCTTTTGTTTTTTGCCTTGAAAACGCAATAACCCAGTTTGCGCAGACTGAACCGCGCCCGTAAAAGCAACCGGCATCATCGGCATATCGCGTGTGTTTCCCCCCACTTGCGTACGAGCGCTATTGTACTGCAAAGACATTTTTTTGTTTGTAAAAATAATCAACCAGTTTTGTCATGAACACTTGTCATTAAAAAACCTCCCAACCTGGGAGGTTTTTTAATTCGGAGAGGGAGGGATTCGAACCCTCGCTGGAACTTTAAGGCCCCAGAACTTCTTAGCAGGAAGCCGCTTTCAACCGCTCAGCCACCTCTCCTCAAGATGTGGAGTCGTTGAGACTTCCATTATAGCGCAAGGCAACGGAAGTCAACCCGCCTCTTATAGACCTTGCCAGAGGCCGGACAAACAGCTTCCGTTGACTCCCCTGGGGGCTTGGCCTATACTGCCATCGGTCGCTCGTCCCCGCTCCAATCCAACCCAAAAACCGTTTGAAAGCCGTTATTTTTTAACAACCCAAAAAGGAAACCGTTTCGTATGGCCAATGTCATTGTGGTAGGCGCCCAATGGGGTGATGAAGGCAAAGCCAAGATTACCGACCTGCTGGCTGCCGAAGCGGATGTGGTGGTTCGTTGCCAGGGTGGCTGCAACGCCGGACACACCGTCAAGCACGGCGATGATGTCTTCAAGTTTCACCTGGTGCCTTCGGGCATGTTGTACCAGGATACACTTTGTATTATTGGCCCCGGCACCGTCATCAGCCCGGATGTGCTGATTCGGGAAATTGAAACCCTGCAGGAAAAAGGCTACGACACCCAAAACCTGCGACTCAGCAACCGGGCGCACTTAACGTTGCCCTTTCACACCGAGCTGGATCGCGCGCAGGAAACCGCCATGGCCGACAACAAAATCGGCACCACGGGCCGCGGCATCGGCCCTACCTATATGGATAAAGTGGGACGTTACGGCCTGCGAATCGGCGACTTATATGACCCGGAAAATATCCTGCGCGAACGGCTTGAACAGATTGTTGCGTTAAAAAACCCACTGCTGGAAAAATGCTACCCGCATATTCAGCGCCAAAACGCGGATGAACTGCTGGCCTGGTGCCAGCAAGCCGCGGAAAGGCTTGCTCCGTATGTCACAGATACAGTGAGCCTAGTGCATGAATGCCTGGACAAAGGCTGGAACATCTTGTTTGAAGGCGCGCAAGGCACGCTGCTGGACATCGACCACGGCACCTATCCGTTTGTCACCAGCTCCAACGCCACGGCGGGCGGCGCCTGCACAGGCTCAGGCATTGGCCCTACCCGCATTGACCGCGCCATTGGCGTGATGAAGGCTTATACAACCCGCGTGGGAGAAGGCCCGTTTCCGACCGAGCTGGAAGACGAAACGGGACGTCATCTGCTGGAAGTGGGACAGGAATTTGGCACCACCACCGGACGCGCCCGCCGCTGCGGCTGGTTTGACGCCGTGATTGCCAAGTACAGCGTGCAGGTGAACGGCCTGGATGGCTTGGCCATCACCAAGCTGGACGTGTTTGACGGCATGCCGGAACTAAAGATTTGCGTGGCCTACCAAAACCGCGAAACCGGCGAGCGCCTAACGCATTTCCCGTCGCAACTATACGCGCTCAAAAACGCCGACCCGGTGTATGAGAGCTGGCCGGGCTGGCAGGGTTCCGTCAAGGATGCCCGCAGCTTTGAAGACCTGCCCGAAGAAGCGCGCAACTACCTCAACCGGATTACGGAACTCATCAACTGCCCGTTGTCGATTGTCAGCGTCGGCCCGGAGCGCAGCCAGACCATCCTGCTGGAAAACCCCATCACCGGCAGCAAACGCACCTTGCAACGCGCAGGGTCAGGCCTGGGGCAGGAACAGGCCCCAGTATAAAACAGGTGCGCCAGCACCTTCCTCTCTTGACGCTCAAACTTGTTACGGTAGAATCTTCTTTAGCCTCGCTCGTACCTCGTCCGATTGTTTGCGAAGCACACTCTGCGAGTTTAGCTCAGTGGTAGAGCATTCCCCTTTTAAGGGAGTGGTCCTGGGTTCGAATCCCAGAACTCGCACCAAAGGGAGTTCCGTCTGGAACTCCCTTTTTTACATGGAATGCTTTCGTATTGCACGATGCCGCTTAATCAAGAAAGCCCCATTAGAGCTAACGCCGTTTTCCACAAACCATCTTCTTCCCCACCGGACTTCTTCTGCGCGGCGTAGTTTTTTAGATCTTGTAAATATTTTTGCATCTCGGGCGACGCTTTTTCCGGGGCAGCAATCGTTTTCAGCATCTTGTCGACAAATGCTTCTGCCTCCTTCGACTCAAGAGCATCCGGCATAATGTCCGCAAAAGCATCTAACAGTTCTTGCTCTTCTTGAGTCAATACAACTTCGGCAGTTTTTTGTTCTGCTTTTCCCAACCCTTTCTTTAATGCCTGCTCATCCGCTGGCGACAGTTTAAACAGGCGACCGATACCCCATTTATCGCCCAAGTGCTTGTGCAGCCACAAGCGAGTGGCACTGGTAACATTCCAGAGGAAACTGGACTTTTTGCCGGGGCGCACCACAGCGCCCAGTTTTTCAAACGTATCGTCGCCTTGCGCGGCGCTGGCTTTTCGCAACAAGCGGAACAAGCCACTCAAACCGTTTTCATCAATGGCCTGTTGCGCCACTTTAAACACGCGGGTCTGTACAGGTCCTGCCATACACATCATCTCCTATGTTGGGGGGTCATCAAATTCATATTCGTCAAATAGGCCGCTAAAAAGCATGGCCATCACCAGCCGTAAATCCAAGTAATTACTTCCACTTAAAAAAACAGGCAGCGCATACGAATTGCTTCTTCGTGAGATAGACCATGAGGGCCATTCGATGTTCAATAGCCAAACTTGTCATTCCCGCGCAGGCGGGAATCCAGGCCAGCCAGCTGGTTTTAGTTAGAGTGATTGCAACCCACCCGTCTAACTTCCTCGCAAACTTTCTCTGGATTCCCGCCTGCGCGGGAATGACAGGAAAAATGCGGGAATGACAGGAAAAATGCGGGAATGACAGGAAGATAGGGGAACGACAGAATGTTGAAATAACACTTCTTTATCTAAAGCCAGCTTACTGGCCGGGTGCTTCCTGTGCTTTCAAGCCCAGCTTTTCCAGCAGATCGTGATCGCGGTTGAGACCCGGATTATCGGTCGTCAATAGCTTTTCACCAGTAAAAATGGAGTTGGCTCCAGCCATAAAGCACAGCGCCTGCGTCTCGTCGTTCATCGTCAAGCGCCCGGCAGACAGCCGAACCTTGGCTTCGGGCAGCATCATGCGCACCGTGGCAATCGTGCGCACCAAGTCAAAACTATCCACCGGCTTCTGATCCGCCAACGGTGTGCCTTCAACCGGCACAAGGCAGTTAATGGGCACCGACTCGGGCGGGGTGTCCATTTCGCACAGCGTCTGGATAAACTCCAACCGGTGCTCCAGCGATTCGCCCATGCCCAAAATGCCACCACAACAAACATCAATCCCCGCATTGGCCACATGCTTCAACGTTTCAAAGCGATCATCAATCGTGCGGGTGGTAATCACTTCCGGGTAAAAACTGGGGGCGGTATCGATGTTATGGTTATACGCTTTCAGCCCGGCCTCTTTCAACGCTTTGGCCTGCTCCGCGTTAATCATGCCCAGCGTCACGCAGGCTTCCATGTCTTCGGCCACCACCGTGCGCACCATATCCAAAACATGATTGAACGCCTTTTGATGCGGCGGGGTACGCCAGGCCGCGCCCATGCAAAAACGCGTGGAGCCATTGGCCTTGGCATCGTGTACCTGGCTACGGATTTCATCCAGGCTGGGCAGATCCCAGGTTTCGATGCCCGTGTTGTAGCGGGCGCTTTGCGGGCAGTAGGAGCAATCTTCCGGGCAGTTGCCGGATTTAATGTTAGCCAACGTGCAAAGCTGGACTTCGTTTTTGGGATGAAACCGGCGATGAATCTCCTGGGCGTGAAACAGCAAGTCGAGAAACGGCTGATGATAGCACTCCCGGATTGTTTGCAAGGTTCGCTCCGCTGCTATTTCTGTTTGCATCTGATTTGGCATGATCCTGACTTTTTTCTTTCCATATATTTCCTGACCTAAAAGCCGTTTGTCGATTTATCATAGAATGAAGACGGCTCAATTAAAATCGGTAGGCCTGTCAAAATCAACAGGACCCCCAGTAAACAACATGCACCACAACCACCATCAACGCCAGCGCTGGTACGATCAGGAAATTGCCTGCCATAAACTGCTTGAGCAGATTAGAGCCATGCCCCAGCCAGAATCACGCGAATTTGCCGCAATGGTTCTCATCCATTTTTCCGAAAAACTCCGGAAAGAGCTACAACTTCGCGGAAAAAACACCTTGGGCGTCAGTTCCATCGGGGTTCCGGCCATCTCCAGCCTGTATAATTTCGGCTATAAAAAACGCCGCTGGTATGACGTTGAAACGGTCCTACACAAGGCCGTTGGCCTGTTTTACACCCTGCCCGTCGAGGGACTGTCCGTGATTGGTTTCAAACTGGACGACACGTTTGGCCTGCTGCAAATTTATTCGACGGTGTGCCACCAGGTGGATCAGCCGCCAGACCCGAAAGAGATGGTGCATATCTGCACCACAGCCCTTAAAGTTGGGCGCTCAGAAGCCGAAAGCGTGCTCATTTCCATCGTCGGCCAGGATCTGTATGACTCGGTCAATCCTCGTTACGCGGAAGGCGACCCTCTTGGGAGTCAGCCCGAATAAGGCAAATAAAGCCCTATATCTTCCCAATACGCCGTCAACATCTCAACGCCCTTCAGGCGTCCGGCCTCCTGCTCCAGTTTGGCCAGCGTTTCCAGTTCCTGCTCAGGCGTCATGGCGTTTTCACCATACAAAAACAACAGCAGCTCCGCAGAAGCCAAGTCCGCCTGAGGTCCCTTGTGCAACTCCACCTGTTCGGCCAGCGCCCGAAACCGGCGTTCGTACTCTTCCCAGTAGGGGTTTTCGATATCCATTGAACCGCCAATGCTCCTTGATAGCGCTTGCTCACACTGTAGCCCTTCCGTTCTTCCAGTTCAAGGCTTGCTCATCATATCTGCCTTCGTTACAATAAGGCACAACATTTCGCTTGAGGTGGTAATCCCTCATCGGTTTCATTGAAAGGTTTTATTTAGGGGTTTCGGTATGTTGACTATCCCGGCTCGTGCCGCCGCGGGATCTGTAGTCCAGTCTTTAAATCGGCCATTGGAAGCGCGACTTCCGGTAGTGCGCCCTGCCGTCCTTCAAAAAGACCGGGTACAGTTTGGGCAACGCCCAAACACTACCTTCATGATTCCTGAAAACAGCCTGGTTGTAATGCTGGCCGGTATGCTCAGCCCAATTGCAGCCACCAACGCGCTGGCAAATTTTCTGACGACAAAGGGCCACACGGTTCATAAGCTTAGTCTGACAGGGATTCTGCTCGCACGGGATGTTGACAAAACGGTGCAAAAGCTGACACAGAAAAACGACACAATTCGCACCCTGCACATACAAAAGACACTGCCGCCTTTTATTGCCAAACTCAAATCCCTGGACATTCAAAAGCAACAGGCGGCCGTCATGCAGCATTTCAATCTGGATAACACGCCCATGGAACGGACTGCCGCCGCTTCGTTTCTGAATCTACTGCGAAAAAACCCGCTATCGCTACAAAAAATATTAGGCCGCAATCCAAAGCGCTCCATTTGGAGACAATCCCAGCAGGATACGCTGTCATCACTGGTCAAGCAATTCAAAAAAGAGTTGCGAGACACTATTCACAATAATCTCCGGCGCGGCACACAGAAGCAGGTCGATCCGCAATTTATAGCAAAAACCGTAGATGGCATAGCAGACAAACTTTTCCCCAAGTCCGTCCTGGTCGCCCACAGTCTGGGCGGCTTTGTCAGTATGCAATCCCTGCTTCAGAACAATGAGGATATCAGCCTGGTCATCAGCCTGGTTTCCCCGTTAAACGGCACCAAGATGCTACCGGACGTCATGAAGTTTGTGACTCCGCCCATCAAATCCACCAAGCTCCGGCATTCTTATCAGGCCGTGCTGCGATGTATCGGGGGCGTATTCTTTCCGGCCACAAAACAGGTTCGGAAAGACAGCCCACTGGTTCACCAAATTCAGACCAGCCAGACACCCGAAAACACAACGGCTATCTCGTTAGCCAATCCCCAAGATGCCCTAATCCGCGCCAAAGACACAACACTGAATGAAAATCATCCAGGCACACTCAACCTTTTAATTAAACCGCTTCCCTCGCAACTTGCACGCCTCCTCCCCGATCCTGCCCAGCAAGCACTGGAACTGATGCCTTTCTTCGAACTTTTGTATGGACTGGCCCAGAAAACACCTCCCATTCAAGGCTTGGAACACCACTGCGGGCCCACCCAACACTGCGACGTCTACTGGCCTCGGCAGGGAGATTTACTCCAGCAGCTTTTGGAAGGCCCCGAGGCCATCTCAAAAATCCGGCGGCTCCTGCATCCACACAACAACAACAACGTTCGCAAGCTGCTACTGGAGTTACTGATCGATCAGGTCACCGACCATCCCACATCCAAAAAGCGATACGAGGCACTCAGGCCGGATCTGGAAAAAATTACCAAAACACCGTTGCCCTTTACCGATAACGTGGATAAAAAGGCCAAAAGCTTGCTGAAAAAGCTGAATGCCTGACATTCGCCCGAGCTTTGTAACGCCTTTGTAACACTTTCCGAAATTTATACCGGCTTCTGATTCGTTGCCCTCCAAACGGCACATGATACTTCTGGCAAACACTCTCTACAGAGGTCAGGAGACCACCTTTTCGTGAGCGCCAGTGCAATCGGTTACACAGGGGACAATACCTGGCATATCAGCGCCAGCGGGCTTTGGGATGCCAACCTGCGGCTGAGCGTCACGGCGCACAACGTGACTAACGGCAATACGGA
>CAZXUP010000014.1:4574-6392 GCA_964643815.1 uncultured Vampirovibrionales bacterium | reverse complement strand
CATCCCGGACCGGGTGGACTCCATCGCACTCAGCGGCGGTGGCGTGGACAGCCGGATAACCTATGGCAACCCAAGCGGGCAGCCTACCACAGAAAACGGTGAGGCCCTCCCCTCCCAGACAGATTATGCCACCGAGGGCGTAAATCTCATCCTGGCCAGACACGCGTTTGAAGCCAACGCCAGAGCGTTAAAAGCACAGTGCCAAACCAGCCTCATCAAGGCGTTTGGGTAACCCCTACACGAAGAGGAGAGGCTCAAAACGCATTCACCATGTCCGTTTGGGCATTGGATTCGGGCTGTGGATGGGGTAGTATTAAAAAACAATAATGTTTGCCGAGGAGATGCCGAGGAGATGTCCAAAACAGACCACATTGGCTATGCAGGCCTGACAACCAGCAAAACGCAGCATTATCAACTGCCGGTCAGCGTGTTGATTGAAAACGCGCTGGCTGCAAACGAGGGAATCCTGGCCGATACCGGAACCCTGGTTGTCAACACCGGAAAATTTACGGGCCGCGCACCCAACGACCGCTTTATTGTGGATACGCCGGACATTCATAACGATATCGACTGGGGCAACATCAACCTGGCGACCAGCCCCGAGGTGTTTGAGAAGGTTTTCAGGAAGATTCAGGCCTATCTGGGCGACAAGGACATTTATGTGTTTGACGGCCTGGCAGGCGCCGATGAGCGTTACGCCATGCCCGTGCGCTTCATCAACGAACTGGCGTCGCATAACCTGTTTGTGCACCAGATGTTCATCCGTCCCGATCAAAAACAACTCACCAGCTTTAAGCCCGAATTCACCGTTATTGCGGCACCCCACTTGCAGCTCAACCCAGCAACGGAAGGCACGAACTCGGAAGCGGTGATTCTGGTCAACTTTGAAAAGAAAATGGTGCTGATTGCCGGTACGGGCTACGCGGGTGAAATGAAAAAATCGATTTTCAGCGTGATGAACTACCTGATGCCGGAGCGCAATGTGTTTCCGATGCACTGCTCAGTCAACGTGGGTGCGGATGGAAAATCCGCCATCTTCTTCGGCTTGTCCGGCACCGGAAAAACGACACTATCCGCCGATCCGGAACGCACACTGATTGGCGACGACGAACACGGCTGGTCCGATCACGGCTTATTTAACTTTGAAGGCGGCTGCTACGCCAAAGCCATCAAGCTATCGAAAGAGAACGAGCCGGAGATTTGGAACGCCATTAAGTTTGGGGCTTTGGGCGAAAACATCGTCATTGATCCCGTCACCCGCAAAATGGACTACGACGACGCCAGCCTGACTGAAAACTCCCGTGTAGCCTACCCGATTGATTTCATTCACAATGCAGACTCCAAAGGCCTCGCCGGGCAACCCAGCACCGTTATCTTTTTAACCGCCGACGCCTTCGGCGTGCTGCCTGCTGTATCCAAACTAACGCATGAGCAGGCCCAATACCATTTCATTAGCGGCTACACCAGCAAGCTGGCAGGCACCGAGCAAGGCATCACCGAACCCATCGCCGCCTTCTCCACGTGTTTTGGCGCGCCGTTTATGCCGCGTCCGGCCTCGGTGTACGCCAAGCTGCTGACAGATCGCATTCAGAAACACAAGGTGAATGTGTATCTCATCAACACCGGCTGGCAAGGCGGTCCGTATGGCACCGGCAAGCGAGTCAGCATTCCGCACACGCGGGCGATGGTGACCGCCGCGATCAACGGCGATTTAGCCAAGCAGGAGTTTGCCCCGCATCCCATTTTTAATGTGCTGGTGCCCAAGGCCTGTCCGGGCGTCCCATCCGAGATTCTCGACCCGCGCGGACAGTGGCAGGA
>CAZXUP010000014.1:0-4564 GCA_964643815.1 uncultured Vampirovibrionales bacterium | reverse complement strand
GCGGCATATGACAAGAAGGCTGAGCAATTGGCGCAGATGTTTATCGAGAACTTCAAAAAGTTTGAAAACGTAGAACATCTGGTAGCCGCCGGGCCCAAAGTCCCCGCCGCAATTTAGCAGACATCCTCACCCGAGGAGTCGCAACGCGGCGACGTGGGAATCCCCTCATGCAAGGGGCTTTTGTCATTCCCGCGCAGGCGGGAATCCAGGAAAAACTTGCTAAGGAATCAGAGGCCAAGCCGTTCTAACTGACTTAAATTCCTAACCAAAGCCAGCTTGCTGGCCTGGATTCCCGCCTACGCGGGAATGACAGAGCGCTTCTTTGACAGAAAGTACTAACAATTAGCATTTTTACCCACCAGTCCTAACTAAAGCCAGCCTGCTGGCCCAATAAAAAACCCGCCGAGTGGCGGGTAAATTTGTCTGAGTAGAGTCAAAAAGTAGGTAGAAGTCGTTGTAAAAGTAGAGAAAAATCTTTTAGCCTATGCCTTACGATTGCATAAAACCCTTAAAATTATTTTTGATGTTATTTTGTTAAGAAACATAAAGTTCTCCCCTGATCTCATCGAGAGCTAGGGCGATTTCGGTATCGGTGTGGCCTGCCCAGTGAATGCGGTTGGCGACGATGGGGTGATGGTAATCCGTCTTGGCAATCGAGCCGTTCCCTTCCACCATCAAAATGGGCGGCGAGACAAACCACTTGAACACCGCTTTCGCCATCCGGTCAAAAAAGCGCGCCAGCCATTCGGCCTTTTGCTCGGACGAAACCGCATGGCGTTCTTCATACTGAAAGCGCACCACCAGCATGTCATCGTGGCTTTGCTTTAGCGCCTCAATCCGCCAGATGATTTCATCGGCAAACTCGTAGGGCATCAGGTCATCCTCAGCCGTCACCAGCTTGCCCGTGTTGGGATCGGTTTTGAGATCGGCACCCGATGGCTTAGCCAGAATGCTCTGCGGCAACACGTTTTTGGGCGTTTTCACATGCGGCGGGCGATTCTCATTGAGCCAACGGGCCAAGGCACGCACCTTGGTTTTGGGCAAATCGCCGATGGGCGCCAACGCACCGGACATATCCCCATTGACTGTCGCATAGCCCAGGTACAACTCCGATTTATCGGATGTCGCAATGGGTAGCGCCCGAAACTCGTTACCCAACTGCCTTAAGACCGTGGCGCGCGAAATCGCCTGCACGTTATCCGAGGCGTTTGATCGCGCATCGGTGTTGCCCCAAGCCTTCTCAATATCGCTGCGAACACTGGAAAGCTCTGCATCAAACGCTTCGGTCACACCCGCAATCGGCACTTCCGCAAAGCGGATACCCAAATTTTCGGCCAAGGTTTGCGCATCGGTTCGATTGTCTTGCGGCGTGATGCGCGACGGCATGCTGACGCCCAGCACGTTTTCCGGTCCCAGCGCATCGGCCAGCAACACGACGGTGACGGATGAATCGAGTCCACCCGAAAGACCGATGACGGCTTTGGCAAAACCGTTTTTTTGAAAGTAATCACGAATGCCCTGCAACAGACACTCATACGTCCGACCCAAATCGGAAGTATCATACGCATCAAATGTTTTTTGCGCACCTAAAGTTTGCTCCAATCCCGGCGGCAGTGGATAAATCGCACCCTCGCCCCGCAACGGGTTTACGATCAACAATTGCTCTTCAAACAGTTGGGCGCGGGCCAGTAGTTGCCCCTGTGCATCGTACACGCGGCTGCCGCCATCAAACGAGACTTCATCCACACTACCCACCTGGTTGACGTACACCAGCGGCGTTCGATACTTGGACGCCAGATGCGCGCACAGGTTGTGCTTCATTTGCTCTTTGCGAGAGCGCGTGGGAGACGCCGAGATATTGATGAGCACCTGCGGTTTTTTCGCCGCCAGCTCCGCAATCGGATCGTGCTGATAGAGCGGATTGGCAAAAAAGTCCGCATCGTTCCACATGTCTTCGCAAATCGACAACCCATACGTGTGGCCATGCAGCGCAATCAATTCACCGGAAGAAACATCCGCATCAAAGCCCCAACCAGCCTGCCCCAACGTTTCAGGACGATGCACACCCGATGCCGGTGCGCTTTCAAACTGGCGCGTGTCTTCAAATTCCTGATAGCTGGGCAACAAACACTTGCGCACCACCGCTTTCACTTTGCCCTCACCCAACACGGCCATCGCGTTGAAGAATGCCTTACCCACGCGTTTCTCATCACCCGTTGCATCACGAGGCTCGACAAAGCCCACCAACGCCTGGGTTTTTCCGGTTCGGGACGCAATGGCCTTCAGCCATTTCATGTTTTCCTGAACCAAAAACGGATGCCGACCAATCACATCGCGTGGCGGATAGCCCATCAGGGCCAGCTCTGGGAAGATAACAAGATCCAGCCCGATGGCTTCGGCGGCAGCCAGATAACGCATGATTTTTTTAGCGTTTCCGGCCAAATCGCCGGGCGTGGTATTGATTTGCGCCAAGCCTAGGTTGCCTTGTCCTCGTGGTCCCACCGTGTCTCGAAACTCTTGATACAAGGGTTCGAGCTTTTCAATCGCTGGCTCGACCTCTTGCAACGTACCATTCAATCGCTGTGTCAACTGACGCAGCGATTCAGAAAACTCCGGTTTTGCTTGGGAAGAAGGCACGTTTGGCTCCAACAGGCATGGTCCGCTTCCATTATAGGTCAGCCCCAAAGCGGTACCAAGTCTTAATTTTGCCTGAACCGGGCCTGAACTTTCAGGTTCGTCTGCAATGTTTGTTCATAAATCTCCTCATTCAGATCAATTTGGGCTCTCAGATTGTTTTTATTTGCATGTATGGGATGGATGGTTATTTTCTCATGCCTTGCCGCATAGTCTGAGTCGGCCGGGGAAAGTAAAGCACAAAGATTTAACTTGGGATGGAGTGGAAAAATGAATCCTGGACGTTGGTCACCAATGGCTTACTGCATGCCGAATCAGCCGGTACTTCTACCGGGCTGTAACACGATGCCGCAGCCTATGGTCGCGTTCGGGGCAAATCCTTGCCCGGCGCCGAATAATTTGTTTTTTGGCGCCGGTGCACCTTCTTTCATGAATGCGGGAGTCAATGAAGCCGCAACACAGCTCCTGTTCCAACTCAATCTCATGGTCGCGGCCATGTCGCTCATTTTGCTGCAACAACAAAACACAGGGCCCAGCAGCGGTAGTGTACAATGCGCATCGCAGGCAACCGGGCAACTCAGCAACTGCGTGCCCGCCAAGGTCCGTCAGTGGGAACCTCAGATTATGAGCGCCGCTCAAAAATACAACGTGCCACCCGCCATGATTGCAGCCGTCATGGCGCAAGAATCCGGTGGCAACCCAAAAGCAGGCTCCTGCAAAGGCGCCAAAGGCCTGATGCAATTTATGGATAACACCTTTGAAAGCGTGGCACGCCGACATTGCATTCAAGGCGATATCTGGGATCCGGCTGCCAACATCGAAGCCGGTGCGGCTTATTTAAAAAATCTGCATGATCGCTTTGGCAGTTGGGACCTAACCTTGGCCGCCTACAACGCAGGGCCTGGCGCGGTCAAAAAACATGGCGGCATACCGCCTTTCGCCGAAACCCAACGCTACGTACCCGGCGTGCTCGAAAAGTTTCAACAATATCAACAGAATACAGCTCTCTCTTAAAACAAGGCAGAAAGTTTTACTTTCTCCTTTCTCTTCTCTCTCTCCAATCAGCAGGCATCGCAAGATGCCTTTTTCTTTTTCTTCTGTTTTTTAGCGCGTTTTATTTTTTCGGAGCGAACGCGCCATGATAATTCGTTCATCCATGCGACGCAGCAACGCTTCCACCAGACGTGCCCGGAAACCATCCACATCCTCGGAACACGCAAGCGTTTTCAGCCAGGGCGTTAAAATCAGCCGATCCAACGCGTTGCGATCCTCGCAGGCCACTTCATCCACCACCGGCAATACCGGACGCTCCGCCATAGCCGAAAAACACAACTCGATTTTTTCTCGCTCACATTCGGTATAAAGCGTCGGATTGATCACCGGAAAATCCGCCATATCGCCACGGGCATATTGCAACACGCCTTCGCCCAGGTTGGTTCTGGCCATCAGCTCCAGCAACGCAAACGACAACGTCGAATTCAGCAGCGCCGCCACCAAAGCCTCATGTTCAGGTTGAAATAATGTCAGGCCATAAAACGTCTGATCTTCCATCACCGCATCCCGGCACCAGGGAAAGAAAAACCGCCGGTCCAGAAAACGGCTGCATAGTATCGGCACGGTTTCCAAGACCCGCACATAATGCCATGGCCGGTTGGATTGCACAGACGCCACCTCTGGCCACGGCACCGGCTGGGCACGCTTTTGGCGAGGCGGCGCCGATTGCGTTTCTCCCCAGGCAATATAATCGGCCGCGCCATGTTTTCCCATTGCACGCAATTCCTGGATAGTGTGCGGACAAGAAAAAAGCCATTGTGTACAGTCTTCAAATCGCACGCTGTAGGTCGAAAGTTGCCGGGCCGATTTAACCACCGGGTGCAAAAATTCGGGTTCGATGTTCCAGGAATCAATTTGCATTTGCGTCACATAGAAA
>CAZXUP010000013.1:14595-19774 GCA_964643815.1 uncultured Vampirovibrionales bacterium | reverse complement strand
CCTGATGTACAAAGAGCCGGGCACAATACAGGCAACATTGGATGGCTGCGGGATGCCCAATTTTAGCTTATCCGCTACAGACATGGCGCAGTTGTATCACGCATTGATTACACCGGCCCCCAGCGATTTGGCGAAGCAAGCGCCGATTGAGCTGGAAGACATGCTGGCTTGCTGGGATGACATTGCGCGGATTATGCAACAGTATCCTGAAAAAATTGGCGGGCAAGGACGCTTGGATACCCGGTTGATGCAGCGGAAAATGTTGATTCACCCGGATACAGCCGTCATTGCCAAAGAAGGCGCGGATGGACTGTTGTGCATGGGTATCGGCCCGAATCCGGCGGTGACGGATGGGCTGGGTCTGCTCATCAAATTGTCATCGGGTTATGATTCCAAACAACTGGAAACCATTGCCTTTGCCTTGCTGGAAAAATTTGGCTTGAAAGCGCCTGTGGTGGAAGAGGCTGCCTCCCACTTGAAGATCGAGTTTTATTTTGAACCTGCCAACTCGCCTGCAACCTGATGCTGGACCATTTTGACATCATTGATATTTCGCAGCCGGTGTCAGCCGCGACAGCGGTTTTTCCGGGAGATGTGCCGTTCTCTCGCGAAGTGACGATTAACTATCAGGATTCCAACATTTTGAACCTTTGCGCGTTCACGATGAGTCCGCATGTGGGGACGCATGCCGATGCGCCGTTGCATATTCAGGGGGATTTGAATCAATCCGGAGGGACAGTGGGAACACTCCCCTTATCACCATATATTGGCTCAGTGGCAGTCGTTGATGTGTCGCCTTGCGTGCAAGCGATCACTTGGTGTGATGTGCAAGCGCAACTCGAAAAACTGCCTGCATTTCCGAAGCGTATTTTGTTCAAAACGGCGAAAAAAATTCGTACCGATGTGTTTGAAAAAGAATACGCCTGGTTTGATTCGGGTTTGATTGCGGAGCTTTTCAAGCGCGGGGTTGTGCTAGTAGGGCTAGATACCCCGTCGGTAGATCATGTGGATTCCAAGACGTTGGAAACACATCATGCCTTACTGGATGCGGGCATGGCCTGGCTTGAGAATTTGGATTTGACGGCTGTGCCGGTTGCCCATAGCGGTGTTTCCGACTCTCTTTTTCTCGTAGCGTTGCCGCTGAAGTTTATGGAGTTGGAGGCTTCGCCGGTGAGAGCGGTTTTGTTGAGGTTTTCCTAACAGGGGGCCAACCCCTGTCAACCCCCGCTAGGGACAACGTGTTGTCTTTCATTATTTCCCCACAAAGTTTGTAACTTTGTGGGGCCCCTCCCCTCCGATTCACTGAAGGAAGTGTCTATATGTTTCGTGTGCACACGTTTCTTCAGAAACTAAAAAACCTGTTTCGATTAATTTTATTCGTCATTCCTATCCCTCTGTCATTCCCGCACAGACGGGAATCCAGGCCAGTAGGCTGGAATAAAAGACGAGGATGAGATCAAATCTCACCCTCGTTAAAATCCTGAAAAATAAACTCTTTATCCGAAGCTTTTGATGGCTTCGGCGAGTTCGGTATCCGATGGGAGTCCTTGCTTGGCATACCGAATAACGCCTTCCGCATCGATGATGTATACCGTCCGCTGAATGCCCTTGCCGTCTTCTTTCAGCGCATGATACGCCTGCGCCATTGCACGATCCGCATCGACAACAATCGGGAACTTGTAGTTCTGCGCGGTGGCAAAGCGCTCATGGCTTTCGACGGAATCCGGGTTGGAGCCGATGAACTCGGTGTTGAGCGCTTTGAACATTTCCGTATCATCGCGCAGGGCGCACAGTTGTTGCGTACAGCCGGGCGTCTGATCTTTCGGGTAGAACACGATGATTAGATTCTTGCCTTTGTAGTCGGCAAGCTTAACCTGTTTGCCACCAGACGCGGGCAAGTCAAAGTTGGGTGCTTGTGTGCCGACAGGCAACGGTTGCAATTGATCGACTGCGATAGTCATGAGAATGCTCCTCTTCGATTTGGGTACTAGACGTTGAGCGCCAGGTTCTGTTCTTTGATGACACGGGTCAGCTCCGGCGCAATCTCGGTGACATCACCGATGATGCCAAAATCTGCCAGCTTGAAAATGGGCGCGTTTTCGTCGCGGTTAATGGCAATGATCACCTGGCTGGTGTTCATGCCCACCTGGTGCTGGATAGCCCCGGAAATACCCAAGGCAAAATACACTTTCGGGCTGACTGTTTTGCCGGTTTGTCCGACCTGCTCCGAATGCGGACGCCAACCGGCATCCACCACGGCGCGGGATGCACCGACAGCGGCGCCAATCGCCTCCGCCAACTCTTCCACCAGATGAAAGTTCTCAGGCCCTTTTAAGCCGCGTCCGCCGGAAACAATGATGTCGGCCTCTTCCAGTTTTTTGGCGCCCTTGCTTTCGGCTTGCGCAACGTTCACCAGCTTGGTGCGAGGCTGCACAGAAGACAGACTGGGGCTGACTGCTTCGACGGTCGCGTTGTGTCCATCGTTGGCCACCGGCTTGGGAAACGCTTTTTTCTTGACGGTAATAATCTGCGGACGCGCGCTGGCCGTGACGCTGGACAGCAGGGATTCCGCGTAAATCGAGCGGGTTGCTTCAATCGCGCCTTGCTCATTCACATCCAGATCAAACGCCTGGGTGATGAGTCCGGCACTGGTTCGGATCGCCACGCGCGGGGCATAATCGGCGGTGATGGTGGAATTGCCCATCAGAATAACGTTGGGCTTGCGTGCATTCACCAAATCGGACAGCGCCGCCGTGTACAATTCGGCTTGATAGTCGCCGAGCTTGTCATCTTTCACGGTGATGACGGCATCCGCGCCGAGATGGCCCAGTAGCGCTTCCGCCGCAGCCGTATCGCGGTTCCCGCTTAAGATTACACCCGTCACCGGTTGGCCCAATTTGTCGCCCAATCGGCGCGCCGGGGTTAGTAGTTCCTGGCTGGTTTCGCTGAGTACGCCATCGGCCGTCAGTTCGGCGATAATCCAGATACCTTGAAATTCGCTCATCAGTCTCTCCTTCCCCCGCTTACAATACTTTGGCTTCTTTAAGATACTCGAGCAATTGCCCGACAGACGCTTTGGCGTCCGTTCCATCAATTACCTTGCCGCCGCTTTTGGCCGGACGCTGCCATGTTTTTCCGATTTTCGTGGATGATCCTGCGGCTCCGACCCGTGCGGAATCCAGTGACAAATCGGCAGGCGCCTTGATGGGAATATCGGTCTTGTTGGCTTTCATCACGCCCTTGATGTTGGAGCTGCGCAATTCGTAATCGCATTTCATCATGCAGATGACGCCGGGAAGCTGCATGTCATGCTCTTCCGTGCCGCGCTCGGTTTCACGGAAGACCTTCAGCGTTTCGCCAGACAGCTGCGCATTTTTGCCATACGTCAAACTGGGTAAATTTAGAATTTCCGCCACTTTCGGGCCGGTTTGCGCATCGGCATCATCCAGGGCCATCTGGCCAAACACCAGCACTTTAAAATCCGGCGCCAGCGTTTTGACTGCGTTGGCAAGCGCATAGGCATTGGCGGTGCTGTCGCCGTTGCTGAAGGTATCGTCGGACAGCAGGAAGGCGTCATCGGCGCCTGCGGCAATCGCCTTTTTGATAATGTCTTTCGCGCTGGGCGCGCCCAGTGAAATGACGGTCACGGTTGTGTCGTCACCGGCTTGTTCTTTCAGCCGAAGGGCCGTTTCAAGCGCGTACTCGTCAAACGGATTCATCATCATCGGAACCCCATCCGTCACGGGTTTTCCATCCACAAACCGGAGCTTGGTATTATCCAACACCTGCTTGATAAAGACGACAATCTTCATGCTTCGCACCCTCTCTGGTTTACAGGCCGCAACAGCGGCGAGACTCTTAAAGATATGTTTACCCTAGCCCAAACAGGGTGCTTTCGCAAGAAGCGCCTTCCTCATTGGGGTAATAAAGGGGCCTAATATTAGCGGATATGCTTTTTACCCACTTGGCAAGGAACTTCTTTGTAAATATCCTTCTTATTTTATAGGAGATTCTTCTGCCTGTAATGCAAAGCGTTCCGTTTAAATGAATAAGCAACTGAAACAAGGTTCTCAAGAACTTTCATTGGCTGTGGAAGAGCAATTCTTAACGGCTCTGCGAAATGCGCCAGCGGCTTTTGCCAAAATTGGGCTTGATTATATTTTCCTGGATGTGAATGACAAGTTCTGTCAACTGACCGGATACACGCAGGCAGAGCTTCTGGGAGTGGGGTTGTATGATATTACCCACCCGGAAGATTGGGATGCTGGTTTTCAGGATATGCACCGGTTGCTGCTGGATACATCTTCGATTAAAACGATGGAAAGACGCTTCGTGCGTAAAGACGGTTCGATTATTCCGGTCTGCATGACCATCACCCTGATTCGGGATGTTTTAGGACAGCCTGATTTTTTTGTTTTGACGCCCGAGGAGCTTTCAGAAAACGGAGCACAAGGCGGGAATGACGAGAGCGTTGAAGAGGAAAGTCTGTCCGATTTTTTTGACAATGCCAGCTTTGCGATGCACTGGGTAAAACCGGACGGCATTATTTGGCGGGCCAACAAAGCGGAATTGGCGCTTTTGGGTTACGCCAAAGATGAGTACGTCGGGCACTATTTTGGCGAGTTTCATGTTGATCAGGAAACGGCGGATGACTTGAGGGATCGGCTGCTTGGAAACGAAATCGTGGAAAACTACCCTGCCAGACTCCGGGCCAAAGATGGTTCGATCAAGCATGTTTTGATTAGCGCCAATTTCTACCAGGAGAACGGCAAGTTGATCCATACGCGTTGTTTCACCCAGGATGTCACAGCGCTTTATGAAAGTGAACAGCGTTACGCCACGATGCTTGAAACCAGTATCGATGGTATATGGGACCTGGACTTCAGCACCGACACTATTTATTGCAATGATCGTGCCTACGAGTTGACCGGCCTGACGCGCGACGAGCTTCCTGTTGTGACCCTGGATTTTTTCTGGTCCCTGGTGCATCCGGATGATGTGGTGAGGACGAAGGCCTTGTTTCAGGCCCACCTGGACAAAAATAAGCCTTATGATGTCGAATTCCGTCTGCGGCATGTTTCGGGAGAGTACCGCTATGTGCATTCTCGCGGCGGCGCTATGCGTGATGCCTTTGGTCAACCGGTGCGAATGCTGGGCTTCATTACCGATATCACGGAGC